>CABXBX010000009.1 GCA_902510495.1 uncultured Pelagibacteraceae bacterium | reverse complement strand
TAGTATAAGTTTCTAATATTGTTTTTTTTGCTTCACCTTTTTTTGGAAGAGGAACACTATATAATGCTTTTTTTCCATCCAAAATTCTTGCTATAACACTATCCTCACCTTCATAAATTGGACTTGGAGCCCCTTCGCCACGCATCACTCTATCAACAGCTTCTATTGCAAGCTTCCCAGCATGAGCAGGAGCATAAGCTTTCCAACTTGAAATTTCTCCTTTCCTAGATTGTCTTGTAGAGATTGTTGTATGAAGTGCTTGTTGTACAGCTTGATAAATTGTTTCGGTATTCAATCTTAGCATAGAACCTAATCCTGCCGCCACACTAGGACCTAAGTGTGCTATGTGATCTACTTTATGTTTGTGCAAACAAATTCCTTTAACTAAATTTACTTGAACTTCATAAGCAGTTATAATTCCTCTTAAGAGATCTAAACCACTTTTTTTATTTTGTTGAGCAACACTAATTAATGGAGGGATGTTGTCTCCAGGATGACTGTAATCTGCAGCTAAAAAAGTATCATGAAAATCAAGCTCTCTCACAGCTGTGCCATTAGACCAAGCTGCCCACTCACAATCAAATTTTAATTTATTATTAACACCAAATAATGTTGCACCATTTTTTCTAGAATGTTTTAAAGCCATTTCTCTTGAAGAGATAACTGGTCTTCTATTAAGTGAGGCAATTGCAACTGATGCATTATCAATAATTCTGTTAATAACCATCTCTACTGAATCTTTATTCAATTTAGCATTATCACTAGCTATCTCAGCAATTTTCCAAGCAAGTTGATTTTTTTTTGGTAAATGAATTTTAGATGGGTAAACTTTTACTTTATGTACTATCAAAATAACTCCTAATTAACGCAATTGTTTTTAATAGTTAAAAAAAAATAATCAATATTAAAGATATTTTGATACTATTTTTTCAATGCCAATAAAGTCTTTTATTAAGTGATTATGGTAAATTTCGGTTGTATTTTTTTCAGTATATCCATCCTCAAGTAATATAACTGGTATACCAGCATTTTTTGCAGCGTTAGCATCTGTCTCACTATCACCAATCATTAATGATTTTTTTATATCTCCATCTAAAATTTCAATGACCGAAGTTAAATGTCTGGGATCTGGTTTACAATAATCAAAAGTATTGTGCCCAGCGACATATTCAAAAAAATTATAGATGCCAATTTTTTTTAAAAGATCAACAGCCAAATGTTCTTGTTTATTAGTGCAAACAGCCATTGAAATATTATTTTCTTTGGACCATATCAAAAACTCTTTAACACCATTTATAAGTGTACTTTCATTAACGATATTTTTTCCATAGAAGTCCACAAAGTCTTTTACCATTTCTTTTTTGATATTTTCATCTTCTACTTTTCCAAACTCTTTTTTCGCTTGGCCCCAAATTGATCTACCTAACATAGCACCGGCACCTTGTCCGACTAGGTTTCTTATTTCATCGGTTGATTTTGTGGGGTAACCAAATTTTTTCATTACATGGTTATGAGCAGCCATAAGATCTGGCGCTGTATCGACTAAAGTTCCATCTAAATCAAAGAGAATTGTAAATTTTTGTTTCATAATTAAAAGTATTTTTAAGAAATATTTTGTGAATTAAGAAACATATATACTTAATATAAAGAATTTCAAAGATGAAACAGTTAAATTTAAAAAATCCACAAGAAGAACTTAGAAATAAGTTTTCTAAATTAGGCGTAAAAATGATTGGTCCTGAGACAATTTATTTTTCAAAAGATACTAAGATTGGAAAAAATGTAACAATAGAACCTTATGTTGTTTTTGGAAAGAAAGTTAAAATAGGAAATAGTGTAACTATAAAATCCTTTTCACATCTTGAAAATTGTAGAATAGAGAACAAAGTTGATATTGGTCCATATGCCAGAATTCGACCTGGAGCAATTTTAAAAGAAGGTTCTAAAGTTGGTAATTTTGTAGAAATTAAAAAAAGTACTCTTGGAAAAAAATCAAAAGTAAATCATTTAACCTATATTGGTGATAGTGTTATTGGAAAATCAGTCAACGTTGGTGCGGGAACTATCACATGTAATTATGATGGAGTAAAAAAAAGTAAAACTAAAATTAAAGATAATGTTTTTATTGGTTCAAATTCTTCGTTAGTTGCTCCTTTAACAATTGAGGAGGGAAGCGTTATAGGTGCTGGTTCAGTTATTACAAAAAATGTAAGAAAAAAATCGTTAGCTCTAACAAGAAGTTTACAAACAGAAATTAAAAATTATAGAAGAAAGTCAAAATAATTATGTGTGGAATAATTGGAATAAATAGCAACAAACCTGTTTCATCAACAATTGTTAACTCTCTTAAGAAACTGGAATACAGAGGTTACGACTCTGCTGGTATTGCGACCTTATCGAGTGGATTAATAAATGAAGTAAAATCTGAAGGAAGAGTTGACAATCTTGAAAAAAATTCTTTAGTTCAAAATATGGAAGGAACAATAGGCATTGGGCATGTAAGATGGGCAACACACGGTTCACCAAATAGTATTAATGCACACCCTCATTCATCACAAAATGTATCTGTTGTACACAATGGTATTATAGAAAACTCTACATTATTAAAAAAATTTTTAGTTAGCAAAGGTCATAAATTTAAATCTCAAACAGATACAGAAGTAATTGTACATTTAATTACAGAACATTTAAAAACAGATAATATTGTAAACTCAATTCAAAAAACTTTAAAATCTTTACATGGTAGTTTTGCCCTTGGCATTATCTTCAAAGACCAGCCTGACCTAATAGTTGGAGCTAGAAGGGGATCACCTTTAGCTGTTGGATATGGGCCAAATGAAAATTACTTAGGTTCAGATTCATACGCTCTTAAATCAATGACAAATAAAATAACTTATTTAAATGATGGTGAATTCTGTATTATTAAAAAGGATCATGTGGAATTCTTTAATGAAGATGGAATAAAAATAAATAAAAAAGTATTAGAACTATCCTCGACAGAAGAAAAATATGACAAAGGTGACTACAAACATTTCATGGCAAAAGAAATAGAGGAACAACCTATAACTCTTAAGAATGGAATTAATGAATATGTTGATAAATCTAATAATGATATAAATATTTACAACTTTCCTTGGAAAATAAATGAAATTTCTTCAGTGACTTTAATTGGTTGTGGCACTGCTTACCATTCATGTCTAATGGCTAAATATTGGTTTGAAGAACTAACATCTTTAGATGTAAGTGTAGATATAGCATCAGAATTTAGATACAGAAAAAATAGATTTAAAAAAGATAGTTTATACATATTCGTTTCTCAGTCAGGAGAAACAGCAGACACTTATGCAGCTTTAGACCTGTGTAAACAAAATAATATGAAAACTTGTGCTGTAGTAAATGTTATTGAAAGCTCAATCGCAAGGGACTCTGAATTTGTTTTACCAATTCATTGTGGTACTGAAATTGGTGTAGCATCTACAAAAGCATTTTTGGGTCAAATTTTAATTTTGTATATTTTGTCTCTAAAAATAGGATTGTGGAGAAAAGATATTAATAAAGAGACTTTTGGCAAAAAACTCAAAGATCTCAAAGAATTACCAAAATTGGTTGAGAAAACTTTATTAACTGACAACAAAATACAAACAATATCCGGTACTTTTAATGAAGCAAAAGGATCTATGTTTTTAGGCAGAGGTTTTTCTTATCCTATAGCCTTAGAAGGTGCATTAAAATTAAAAGAATTATCATATGTTCATGCCGAAGGTTATCCGGCTGGTGAAATGAAACATGGTCCATTAGCATTAATAGAAGAGGGAATGCCAGTAGTAGTTTTGGCTCCAAGAGACAATTATTATAAAAAAACAATATCAAATATGCAGGAAGTCATTGCAAGAGGAGCAAAAGTTTTACTGATTACTAATAAAAGTAAAGATGAAATAGTATCTGAAAATATTTGGGAAAAAATAGAAGTTGAAAGTACTAATGAAGATTTGTTGCCTTTCCTATTAACTATTCCATTACAAAAATTAGCTTATTATTCAGCACTTAAAAAAGGTTATGATATAGATAAGCCAAGAAATTTGGCTAAATCTGTAACCGTTGAATAATTATCAAACTCTGATACAACAATCCTAGGTTGAACATGAAAAATTGGAAAGTAAATAGCTGGAGAAAGTTTCCAGTAAAACATATTCCGGAATATCCGGACAAAAAAGAATTGGATCAAGTTTTAAATAAGATTAAAACTTTTCCTCCTCTTGTTTTTGCTGGTGAGACAAGACATCTTAAACAACAACTTGCTGATGTTGTTGATGGAAAAGCTTTCTTATTACAAGGAGGAGATTGTGCCGAGAGTTTTGCAGAATTTCATCCTGATAATATAAGAGATACATTTAAAGTTATACTTCAGATGTCTTTAGTTTTAACTTATTCGGCTTCTTTGCCAGTTGTGAAACTAGGAAGAATAGCTGGTCAGTTTTCTAAACCAAGAAGTGCACCAATGGAAACCCAAGGTGATAAAGAATTGCCGAGTTATTTAGGTGACAATATTAATGGAATTGATTTTACAGAAAAATCTAGAAAGCCAGATCCTAAAAGATTATTTAAAGCATATTCTCAATCAGCTTCTACTTTAAATATTTTACGAGCATTTTCTAAAGGTGGTTTTGCTGATTTAAATAAAGTTCATTTATGGAATTTAGATTATATTAAAAAAAGTCCTCAAGCTAAAAAATTTAAGGAATTGGAAGATAAAATTGCAGATGCATTAGCTTTTATGGATGCTTGTGGTATTACCTCAGATTTTAACAATAGATTATATACTGTTAATTTTTGGACTTCACATGAAGCTTTGCTTTTACCGTTTGAGGAAAGTATGACAAGAATAGACTCTACTACAGGAGAGTATCATGACACATCCGCTCACTTTGTTTGGATTGGCGATAGAACTAGACAATTAGATGGAGGTCATGTCGAATTTTGTAAAGGTATTGAAAACCCAATTGGAATTAAATGTGGTCCAACATCCAAACCTGAAGAAATAGCAAAGATTTGTGAAGCTATAAATCCTAAAAATGAAAAAGGTAAAATTACTTTAATATCTAGATATGGTCATAAAAATGTAGAGAAATTTTTACCAAAATTAATAAGAGGAATTAAAAAAGAGGGTTTAAACGTAGTTTGGTCTTGTGATCCAATGCATGGAAATACAATAAAATCAACGACTGGTTTTAAAACCAGACCTTTTAACGATGTAGTAACTGAGGTTAAAAATGTATTCGGAGTTCATCAGGCTGAAGGCTCTTATGCTGGAGGCTTGCATGTTGAAATGACTGGACAAGATGTAACTGAGTGTACAGGTGGAGCTAGAAAAATATCAGATGCAGATTTATCAAGTAGATACCATACTCATTGTGATCCAAGATTAAATTCTGATCAAGCTTTAGAGTTGGCTTTTTTAATTTCAGATGAGATAAAAAAGAATAGCAGCTATTCAAAAAACGCTATTCAAGCGGCATCTTAAGCCATTGTTTTCGAGCATTAGGTGATTAAATATAAAGTATGAGTCCTTCAGAAAAAACTAAATATATATCAAATTGGATCAAATCATATGTTGATCAAATGCCAACTAAAGCACAGTCTTTAGTTATAGGTATCTCTGGGGGAATTGACTCCTCAGTATCTAGTACTTTGAGTGCAATGACAGGTTTAAAAACAATTGTTTTATCCATGCCTATAAAGCAAAAAGAAAATCAACATGATTTAAGTTTAAAACATCAAAAATGGTTAGTTGAAAAATTTAAAAATGTGGAGGCATACACTATTAGTCTAGATAAATTATTTGAGTCTTTCTCATCTACACTTAATAAATTTGATAATGAGCACGGTTTTGCAAATTCTAGAGCAAGATTAAGAATGACTACTTTGTATCAAGTAGCTGCTGCTAACAAAGGGATAGTGGTTGGAACTGGTAATAAAGTTGAAGATTTTGGTGTTGGTTTTTATACAAAATATGGTGATGGTGGGGTTGATATTTCACCTATAGCAGATTGTAATAAATCTGAGGTTTGGGAACTTGGAAAAGAGTTAGGCGTATTAAAAGAAATAATTGATGCTCCTCCGACGGATGGTCTTTGGGACGACGGTAGAACGGATGAAGGACAATTAGGTTTTAAATATCAAGATTTAGAAGATGCAATGGTGAATTCCGACTCACCGCATAAAGCAGAATACGAAAAAATTAGAAAACAAAATTTGCATAAAATGGAGCCCATTCCAGTATGCAAAATTCCTAGTTAATCAATTAGATTAACAAATCATCAAATAAGGTATATTTCTTAATCAATTTATATGGATATTTTTTTAACAAATAATTTAACAAATAAAAAAGAACAATTCGTTCCAAAAAATGACAAAAATATTGGAATGTATGTTTGTGGACCTACTGTTTATGATGATCCTCACATTGGTAATGCTAGACCATTAGTTATTTTTGACGTTCTTTTTAAATTGCTTAAAAATAAATTTCCAAAAGTAACCTATGTAAGAAACATTACAGATATTGATGATAAGATAATTAAATCTTCACAAGAACAAAATATAACTCCAAAAGAATTAACCGAAAAAATCATATCAAGCTTTCTTGATGATTGTAAATTTTTGAATTGTGAAAATCCCACTCATCAACCAAAAGCTACTGAACATATTGACTTAATGATTGAAATGATAAATCAATTAATAAAAAAGGGTTTTGCTTATGAAAATAAACATCACGTTTATTTTGAAGTTAAAAAATTTACTGATTATGGAAAATTATCAAATAAAAAACTAGAAGATTTGATAGCTGGATCAAGAATAGAAGTAAGTGATAACAAAAAAAATTCAGAAGATTTTGTGCTTTGGAAACCATCCATCAAAGATGAACCAGCATGGGATTCTCCTTGGGGAAAAGGAAGACCAGGTTGGCATTTAGAATGTTCAGCTATGTCAAAAAAATTTTTAGGAAATGAATTTGATATTCATGGGGGTGGAATAGATCTGATATTTCCTCACCATGAAAATGAAATTGCCCAATCAAGATGTGCTAATGACTCTAAAATTTTTGCAAAATATTGGGTTCATAATGCATTTATAACAATGTCCAATGAAAAAATGGCTAAGTCACAAGGAAACATTTTAAAAATAAAAGATTTTAAAAGTAAGATGAGTGGACAAGTTTTAAGGTTAGCTCTTATGAGTGCACATTATAAGCAGCCTTTAGACTGGAATGATAGATTAATAAATGATTGTCAAAATACTTTAGATAAATGGTATCGAGTTTATTCATTGGATAATAAACCTGTTCAAGTAACAGAAGAAGTTATTAAACCTTTATATGAAGATTTAAACACTCCTGGATATATAGCTAATCTTCATAAACTATATGAAAGTGCTAACAAAGGTAAAGATAAAGATCTTTTTATTTCAGCATGTAAATTTATAGGTTTATTTAATGAAAATAAGGAACAATGGGAAAACTACAAAAAGAACAAAGCTTCAATAAGTGAGGCAGAGATAAATACTAAAATAGATTTAAGAAATAAAGCTAGAGAAGATAAAGACTATAAACAAGCTGATAGAATTAGAGACGAACTTTTTGATAAAGGTGTTTTAATAGAAGATAAAGATGGTAAAACACTTTGGAAATTTAAATGAGTAAAGAGCGGTTATATATTTTTGATACAACACTAAGAGATGGTGCTCAAACGCAAGGAGTAGATTTTTCTATTGAAGATAAGGAAAAAATTGCATTAGCCTTAGACAATCTTGGAGTTGATTATATTGAAGCTGGTTGGCCTGGAGCCAATCCAACTGATACTGAGTTTTTTCAAAAAAAACATAATTTTAAAAATTCTAAACTTACATGTTTTGGAATGACAAAAAGATCAGGCCGAAGTGCAGAAAATGATACAGGATTATCAGCATTAATGAATTCAAATACTCCTGCAATATGTTTGGTTGGAAAGTCATGGGATTTTCATGTTGATGTTGCTTTAGGTATTACCAATGAAGAAAATTTAGAAAATATTGCTGAAAGTGCAAAACATTTTGTTAAAGCAAAAAAAGAATTTATGTTTGATGCAGAGCATTTTTTTGATGGATATAAAGCAAATCCAAAATATGCACTTTCATGTGTTAAAACAGCTTTTGATGAAGGAGCAAGATGGATAGTGTTATGTGATACTAATGGAGGAACTCTTCCACATGAAGTTTCAAAAATAGTATCAGAAGTATCAAAAGTTATTCCGGGAATAAATTTAGGTATTCATGCACACAATGATACAGGTAATGCAGTTGCAAATTCTTTAGCTGCAGTGTTGTCTGGTGTCCGACAAATTCAAGGTACTATTAATGGATTAGGAGAAAGATGTGGTAACGCAAATTTAATGTCATTAATACCAACATTTTTATTAAAGAAAGATTTTTCAACTCAATTTGAAATTGGAATAAGATCTAACAATATTAAAAATTTAACTGATTGTTCAAGACTTCTTGATGAAATCTTAAATAGAAAACCTAACCAACATTTACCTTATGTAGGAGCTGCTGCTTTTTCTCACAAAGGAGGATTGCATGTTTCAGCTGTTCAAAAAGATCCAAAAACTTACGAACATATAAATCCTGAAGATGTTGGTAATTCAAGAAATATAGTTGTTTCAGACCAGTCAGGTAAATCAAATATAATCTCAAGATTAAAAAGTATCAAAATTGATATTGAGGAGAATGACCCAAAAATTAAAAAACTATTAGATGAGGTTAAAGATAGAGAATTCATTGGTTATAGTTACGATGGAGCTGATGCATCATTTGAATTGTTAGCTAGAAGAATTATTGGGGAAATACCAAGGTATATATCTATTAATGAATATGACGTTTCAGTAAAGAAAGATAAATCTGGAGAAATAATTTCCTCTGCAAAAGCCCAATTAGAAGTCGATGGAGAAAAAATTGTTTGTGAAGGTGAGGGTAATGGACCAGTGAATGCTTTAGATAATGCGATAAGACAAAATGTTGATCGATTAGCAAAATATTCAAAATATTTGAAAGATCTTAAACTAGTTGATTACAAAGTTAGGATTTTGAATACAGGTACTGAAGCAGTTACTAGAGTATCAATTGAAAGCACAGACTCAAAAGGAAAAAATTGGTTTACTATTGGTGTATCTACAAACATTATTGATGCTTCATTTAAAGCATTGATTGATAGTTTAGATTATAAATTGTTTAAAGATAATGCCCCAGCAAGTAAATGAGTAGAAACAATATCACTTTTATTCTACATAAGCCTCAATTATCAGAAAACATCGGCGCATGTGCTAGAGCAATAAAGAACTTTAATTTTAAGAAATTAGTTTTAATTAATCCAAAAGCAATTTATCCCAATGATAAAATTTTAGCAACGTCAGTAGGTGCCAAAGATGTTATTAAACAAAGCAAAAAGTATGATAATTTGGAGAAGGCTATAAGCAAGATTGATGTGCTTATTGCTACATCAGCTAGATTTAGAAATAAAAATATAAAACACATTAAATTAGAGGATCTAAAAAAGATAAATTTTAAAAAGAAAGTTGGTTTTTTATTCGGCTCAGAAGCATCAGGCTTATCAAATGATGAGATCAGTTATGCAAATTATACTTTACAAATACCAACTAATCCTGACTTTAAGTCTCTCAACTTATCTCATAGTTTAATAATAATAGCGCAATATGTGGCCAGTATTATCAAATTAAAAAATGCTCCATTTAAAAAATCAAATAAAGTTAAATCTGCAAGCAAAAAAGAAATACAATCGATGTTAAATCTTTGTATTCATAATTTAGATGAGATAAATTTTTTTAAACCTAAAGAAAAGAGACCGAAAATGCTAGAGAACTTAAGAAATATTTTTTATAAAATGGACTTATCAGACAAAGAAACACGTATATTATCAGGTGTATTTGCTAGTTTAGGTAAAAAACGTTGATTGACAAAATTAAGAGTAAGTTTATAAAACCTCCTATTAAATGACAAAAAGATTAAACTCTAAACATAAAGTAGACAGAAGATTAAAGGTTAACCTTTGGGGTAGACCTAAAAGCCCATTTAATACTAGAGCTTACGGACCAGGACAACACGGTCAGTCAAGAGCTTCAAAACCCTCAGACTATGGAATTCAGCTTCAAGCTAAACAAAAATTAAAAGCATATTATGGAAATATTAATGAAAGACAGTTTAGAAATATTTATAAAAAAGCGAGTATGCTTAAAGGTGACACAAGTGAGAATTTAATTGGTTTGCTTGAAAGAAGATTAGATGCTGTAATTTATAGAGCAAAATTTGCAACAACAATTTTCTCTGCAAGACAGTTAATTAATCATGGTCATGTGAAGGTTAATGGAAAAAAAGTTAATATTGCTAGTTACTCTGTAAGAGAAGAAGATTCTATAGAAATTAGGGACAAATCAAAACAATTAGCCATTATAGATATAGCTTTAGCAAGTAAAGAAAGAGAAGCTCCTGAATATATACAGATGGATGAGAAAAATAAAAAATTTAAATTTGTAAGAGTTCCTAAATTTGAAGAAGTGCCTTATCCAATCGTTATGGAACCGAACTTAGTTATTGAATATTACTCTAGATAATATTTATTTTTTATAATTAATTCCTTTATCATCAAAAACTTTTTTAAGATCTCCACTTTCATACATTTCTTTGACAATATCACAGCCACCAATAAATTCTTTTTTTACATAAAGTTGTGGGATAGTTGGCCAATCACTGTAAACTTTGATGCCTTCCCTAAGAGATTGATCTTCTAATACATTTACTCCTGTAAAGTTTACTTCTAAAATTTTTAGCATATTTGAAACAGCCATTGAAAATCCACATTGAGGAGCGTCTGGAGTTCCTTTCATAAATAAACATACTTCATTATTATCAATATGATTTTGAATTAAATTTTTTGTTTGATCTTCCATTATTGTTCCTTTGTTTTTATTGCTAAAGCATGAAGTTCATTACCCATTCTACCTTTTAAAGAGTTATAAACCATTTTGTGTTGTTCAATTTTACTTTTTCCAGAAAATTGAGAAGAAGTTACAGTTGCTGAATAATGATTACCATCTCCTGCTAAATCCTGAATATCGATTATTGCATCAGGCATTGCTTCTTTTATGTATTTTTCAATTTCTTTTAAATCCATTGCCATTATGAGCTCATATATTTATTTAACCAATTAGTATTATAAGATCTTAATTCGTCAATTGTAACTTTTGTCTTTTCATTGATAAACATATCTTTTTCTATAATAATACCTAATTCTTCAAAATGAACTGAATTTTTGTCTAATATTTTAGAAACTTCTTTCAAATCATCAGGTTTAATTTCAATAATATACCTGCCTTGGTCTTCAGCAAAAAAATATTCAATTTCATGAATTAAGTTCTTAGACTTTTTAAGCCTGATTCCTTTATCTCCTTTAATACACATCTTGCTTATTGAAGTGAGTAAGCCTCCTAAAGAAATATCATGAGCACTTTTAATATAACCCTTACCAATTAAACTAAGTAAAGATTCACCATTATTTTTTTCATTGAAAAGATTTACCTCAGGTGGAGGACCATTTTTTTCATCTAAAATAGTTCTTGAAAATAAACTTTGATCAATGTGGCCTTCAGTTTTTCCTATCACTAAAACCAAGTTATTAATTTCTTTGAAATTCATGGTAATCATATTTTGATAATTCTTAATCAAACCAACGCCTCCAATTGAGGGGGTTGGTTTAATACCAACCTCTTTTGTTTGGTTGTAAAAAGAAACATTACCTGAGACCACCGGAAAGTTTAAATATTTACTAGCTTCACCAATTCCTTCAACACATTCAACAAATTCTCCCATGTTATCTTCATTTTCAGGACTTCCAAAATTTAAACAATTTGTTATTGCTATTGGAGTTGCTCCTACAGAAATTAAATTTCTCCAACTTTCCGCTACAACTTGTTTACCTCCAGTTAGTGGGTGAGCCCAACAATAGACAGCTGAAGAGTCAACTGATGCTGCAACTGCTTTATTAGTTCCATGAACTCTGACAACTCCAGAGTCACCACCAGGTTTTTGTATTGTATCTCCCATGACAGTGTGATCATATTGTTGCCAAATCCATTCTTTACTACAAACGTTATGGTGGGATAAAATTTTTTTTAAAACTTCTTTTATTTTTAATTTTTTATAGTCATCTTTTTTAAATTTAATCTTTTTTGGTAATTTAGCTTTTTTCCATTTTCGATCATACATAGGAGAATTTTCAATTAAAGTATTTACTGGTATATTTGCAACTTGCTCATTGTCAAAAAATAATTCGATATTTTTAGAATTTGTAGTTTTACCAATTACTGCAAAATCTAAATTCCATTTATCAAATATTTTTTTTGCTAAATCTTCTTTGCCATTTTCTAAAACTATCAACATTCTTTCCTGACTTTCGGAAAGCATGATTTCATAAGGTGTCATTTTAGATTCTCTACAAGGGACTTTGTTTAAATTTATCTCAATTCCTAAATTTCCTTTGGAAGCCATCTCAATACTTGATGAAGTGAGACCAGCAGCTCCCATATCTTGAATTGCGATAATTGAATCACCAGCCATTAACTCCAAACAGGCTTCAAGCAGAAGTTTTTCGGTAAATGGATCTCCAACTTGAACAGTTGGTTTTTTTTCCTCAATTTTATCATCAAAACTTGCCGAAGCCATACTTGCTCCATGAATACCATCTCGACCAGTTTTTGACCCAACATATATCACTGGTTTATTTAAGCCTGCAGCTTTTGAATAAAATATCTTATTTTTCTTCACTAAACCCAATGTCATTGCATTAACTAAAATATTTCCATTGTAAGAACTATCAAAAGATGTTTGGCCAGCTATTGTAGGTATACCCATACAGTTCCCATAACCTCCAATTCCATGTACAACGCCTCTTAATAAAGTCTTTGTTTTTTTGTGTTGTGGTGAGCCAAAATGTATTGAGTTTAAATTAGCAATTGGTCTTGCTCCCATAGTAAATACATCTCGCATAATTCCACCAACACCTGTTGCGGCACCCTGATATGGTTCAATAAAAGATGGATGGTTATGACTTTCTATTTTAAAAACAATTGCATCACCATCTTCAATATCAATTACACCTGCGTTTTCTCCAGGTCCTTGAATGACTTTTTTTCCTTTCGTAGGTAATTTTTTTAAGTGAAGTCTTGAGGATTTATAAGAACAATGTTCATTCCACATTGCTGAAAAAATTCCTAGTTCAGTAATATTTGGAGTTCTTTTTAATAATTTACAGATTTTTTTATACTCATCTGATTTTAGTCCATGCTCAATAGCTACTTTTTCGTTAACTAACATTATTTAATATTATTAATTAAATTTTTAAAGAATAAAGATCCATCTTCTCCTGATAAACTCTCATCTATCATTCGTTCAGGATGAGGCATCATACCTAATACATTTTTTTCTTTATTTAAAATTCCAGCAATATTTTTAATTGAACCATTTGGGTTATATTGGTCTTCTATTTGACCTTCTTTATTACAATAATAAATAGCTATTTGATTATTATCCTCAATTTCTTTTAATTGATCTTTAGTACAGAAATAATTTCCTTCATTATGAGCTATATGAAATTCTAGTATATCTTTATCAAGATTCTTAAAATATGAATTATCTTTACTATCTAGTTTTACAAAAACATTTTTACAGATAAACTCTAGGTATCTATTTCTCAATAAAACTCCAGGTACCAATCCTGTTTCAACTAAAATTTGAAATCCATTACAAATTCCCATTACAAGACCACCAGATTTTGCAAAGTTTATAACTGATTGCATTATTTTTGACTTAGAAGCCATACTTCCACAACGTAGATAATCTCCATAAGAAAAACCTCCAGGTAATACAACTAAATCACTTTTTGGAAGTTCAATATCATTATGCCAAACCATTTTGTTATTGAATCCAAATTTTTTTAGAGCAACATCCATATCTCTATCACAATTTGAACCAGGGAAGGTTATTACAGATGATTTCATTAATTATTGTGTCTCAATAATCTTATAATTTTCAATGACAAGATTTGCTAAAAGTTTTGAACACATGTTTTCAACAATCTCCTTAGCTTTTTTTGGATCATTTTCTTTAACATCAATCTCAAAATATTTTCCTTGTCTTATTTCGTTTACATTGTTAAAGCCCATTCCGTCCAAGGCTTGATGAATTACTTTGCCCTGAGGATCTAAAACATCTTTTTTTAATGTAATGATTGCAGAAACCTTCATCTAGTTTTTTTTTTTATTGAAGATAATTTTGTTACATTTACTACTGAAACATTTGATTGTTCGTGGAGAATTCCAAGTCTTTTTGCTACTTCAGTATATGCAGGAATTAAATCACCTAAATCTTTTCTAAATCTGTCTTTATCAAGTTTTTTGTCAGTTATTGAGTCCCACAATCTGCAAGTATCTGGACTTATCTCATCAGCAAGAATAATTTCGTCTTTACCATTAATTTTTAATCTTCCAAACTCTAGTTTGAAATCAATTAACTTAATGCCTATACCTCTGAACATACCAATCATAAAATCATTAATTCTTAAGATCATTTTTTTTACTTTCTCTATCTCTTCTTTTTTTGCCCATTCAAAAGCGTAAATATGTTCATCAGCAATTAATGGGTCACCAAGAGCATCATCTTTTAGGCAATATTCTATTAAGGGTTCTTTCAAAACTGTACCATCTTCTATTCCAAGTCTTTTGGTGATTGATCCAGTCGCTACATTTCTCACAATGAATTCAATTGGAATTATCTCTACTAGTTTAATAACTTGTTCTCTCATATTAAGTCTTTTTACCAAATGATTTTGAATTCCAATTTGAGATAAATTTGAGAGGATATGTTCAGAGATACGATTATTTAAAACACCCTTTCCTTCAATAACACTTTTTTTTTGATTATTAAATGCGGTTGCATCATCTTTAAAATATTGAATTACTAATTCTTTATCACTTGTAGCATAAATAATTTTAGCTTTTCCTTCGTAAAGTTTTTTACCTTTTTTCATTATTTAAAAACTCTTCTATAAATCAAATTTACATTCTTGAAATGTTTAGAATAACTAAAAATTGATTTTAATCTTTTTGGTGAAATATTACTCATTATATATTTGTCAGACTGTATAACATTAAATAAATCTAAGTTTTCAGCAAAACATTTTTTTGCATAATTTTGAACCATTTTGTATGATTTTTCTCTACTCAATCCAGTTTTAGTTAATTCAAGCATTAGTTCCTGAGAAAAAATTAGTCCTTTAGTAATATTTAAGTTTTCCAACATCTTTTTGGGATAAACAATCATATTATTTAAAATATTAGTTAGTCTTACTAAGGCAAAATCAATTGTTACATTAGCATCAGGTCCAATATTTCTTTCAACACTTGAATGAGAAATATCTCTTTCATGCCATAAAGCTATATTTTCAAGAGCAGGGATTACAGTACTTCTAACCATTCTTGATAGACCTGTTAAATTTTCACTCAATATAGGATTTTTTTTATGTGGCATAGCAGAAGAACCTTTTTGATTTTTTGAAAAGTATTCTTGAAGTTCATAAATCTCAGTTCTTTGCAAATGTCGTATTTCAATAGAAACTCTTTCAATTGAGCCAGCAATTATTCCTAATACTGAGAAATAAAAAGCGTGACGATCTCTAGGGATGATTTGAGTTGATATGGGCTCAACTTTTAAACCAAGTTTATTTGCAACGTATTTTTCTACGCTTGGATTTATATTCGCAAAAGTTCCAACAGCACCAGAAATAGCACATGTAGAAACTTCTTCAATAGCATCTACAAGTCTTTTTCTATTTCTTTTAAATTCTTCGTAAAATGATGCAAGTTTTAAACCAAACGTAATTGGTTCAGCATGAATACCATGACTTCTACCCATACACGGAGTTAATTTATATTTTTTTGCCTGTTTCTTTAAAACTTTAAGAATTTGATCTAGATCTTTAAGAATTATTTTTCCTGACTGTGCTAATTGTATGTTGAAACTTGTGTCTAAAACATCTGAAGAAGTCATTCCTTGGTGAAGGTATCTAGCTTTAATTCCTGCTTTTTCTGTGACAGAAGTTAAAAAAGCAATCACATCATGTTTTACTTGGCTTTCGATTTGATGAATTCTTTTTACATTAATTCTTGCTTTTTTTCTTACTACAGATGAGACACCTTTAGGAATTTGACCTAATTTTTCCATCGCTTGTGCAGCAGCAATCTCAACATCCAGCCAAATTTTGTATTTATTTTCTTCTGACCAAATATCAGTAAGTTCTTTTCTCGAGTATCTTTTAATCATTAATTATAAATATGGAGGCTTTGAATAACCTTTAGCAGATTCTGTAAAGATTTCATAACCATTTTCTGTGATTCCTAACGTATGTTCAAATTGTGCTGATAAAGATTTGTCTTTTGTAACAGCAGTCCATCCATCATTGAGCATTTTTACACTAAATTTTCCTGAATTGATCATTGGCTCTATTGTAAAAGTCATTCCAGGCTTTAATTCCATCCCTGTATTTTTTCTTCCATAGTGTAATACATTTGGTGGCTCATGAAATGTAGTGCTTATTCCATGTCCACAAAAATCTCTTACTACTGAAAAACCTTTTTCTTCAATAAAAGATTGAATTTCATAACCAATATCTCCAAGTTTAATTCCAGGTTTTAAAATTTTGATCGCTCTCATCATAGACTCGTAAGTAGCATTTATAAGATTGTTTAATTTTACAGAAGGTTGTCCTATACAAAACATTCTACTAGTATCACCGTAATGTTCATTAACAATTGCAGTGACATCTATATTTACCGCATCTCCTTCTTCAAGGATTCTATCTTCCGATGGTATTCCATGACAAACAACATGGTTTAGAGAGGTGCATAAAGATTTTTTAAATCCTCTATAATAAAGAGGAGCAGAATAACCATTATTATCTCTTATAAATTCATATCCAAGTTTATCAATATGGGCTGTTGAAATACCTTCTTTGATGTTTTCAGTTAGCATATCTAAAGTTTGAGCAGCAAGTTTTCCCGCAATTCTCATTTTTTCAAATTTTTCTGAATAATTAACCATTTATAATCTTTATTTTTTTATCAATTAAAATTTTCTTTGAGCTTATCTTACATCTATATGCTAAAAAGTTTACCCCAGCTTTTTTTGCAATTAGATAATTTTCATAATAATCATTATCTATATCTTTAGCTATTTTAAATTCTTCCATATTTTGTATTTGTACCAGAAATATTAAATAGGTTTTGTAACCCTTTTTTATGGCATCAATAAGGGTAAGTAGATGTTTTGATCCTCTTGAAGTAACTGCATCAGGAAACTCAGCGATTTTTTTATTTCTGAAAAGAGTGACGTTTTTAACTTCAACAAAAATTTTTTTCTTCTTTTTTTCAATTAAGAAATCAAATCTAGTCTCTTTATTAAAAAAGACCTCTGGTTTGATTTTATCATTATCTCTTAATTCTTTTATTAGATTATTATTTAAACCGTGCTCAACAATTCTATTAGCTCTATGAGTATTAACACCAACCAAATTTTGTTTAGCTTTAATTATTTCCAAACCATATTTTAATTTTCTTTTAGGGTCATCGTGCTTAAAAAGATGAACTTCATTTCCCTTATCAAGCAATCCTTTCATTGAACCAGTATTTGGACAATGAGCCGTGACAATTTCTTTTTTTAACTTAACATCGACAAAAAAACGTTTATATCTTTTGATTAATTTGCCTTTTATTAAAGACTTGGTAAATTCCATATTCAAATTATACATATAAAATGACAAAAAACACAAAAGTAAATGCCGCGATATTAATAATTGGAAATGAGATTCTTTCTGGGAGAACTCAGGACACAAATACAAGTACTCTTGCTAATTGGTTAAATTCAATTGGAGTTAAAGTAAATGAGGTAAGAGTTATTCCTGATATTGAAAAAAAAATAATTGAAACTCTTAAAGTATTAAAAAAAGAAAATAATTATGTTTTTACCACTGGAGGCATTGGTCCAACGCATGACGATATAACCGCAGAGTCGGTATCAAAAGCATTTGGGGCAAAGTATGAAATACACAAGGAGGCTTATAAAATTCTAGAGACATATTACAAACCAGGAGAATTTAATGAGGGCAGACAAAAGATGGTATGGATGCCTGAGAATGCAGAATTAATTTTAAATCCAACAAGTGGTGCACCAGGCTTTAGTGTTGAAAATGTTTTTTGTCTACCAGGTGTTCCCTCAATTTTAAAATCCATGTTAGGCGGCTTAAAGAATAGAATAGTGGGGGGAGAACCAATTTTGAGTCATACAATAAGTTTAAGAACTGTCGAAAGTGAGATAGCAAATTCCTTAACTAAAGTACAAGATCAAAATGAAGATGTGGAAATAGGAAGCTATCCTTTTTTTCATGCTGGCAAACTTGGAGTCTCAATTGTTTTACGCTCAGAAAATCAATCTAAAATTAACTCATGTAACTCTCAAATCTTAGAATTTGTTAAACAAAAAAAAATTGAAATTGTAGATCGGTAAATGCTTTATTTTGCTTACGGTAGTAATCTTCATCATTTTCAAATGAAACAAAGGTGCAAAGATAGTATTTTCTTAAAGAAAATAAATTTAAAAAATTTTAGATTAACTTTTAGAAGCAAATATAGAGCGGCAGACATAGAACCAAAAAAAAATTCAATTGTTCCAGGTGGATTATTTGAAATATCTAAAAGAGATGAAAGAAAACTTGATACTTATGAGGATTTCCCAGTTTTATATAAAAAATATTACTTCTATTATTATGGAAAAAAAGTAATGACTTACACAATGGTAAAAAAAACTCAATTTAGATTTCCAACAGAGCGATATTTGAATATTGTTAAACGTGGCTATAAAGATTGTAATTTAGAAAAAAAATATTTGAAAAAAGCTTTACTTCCTTAATAATTATTAGAAATTTTTTTCTTTAATTCCTCAGCAATTTCATTTTCAACATTGCTCCATTCGTTAAATTTTTCTTGTTTAAAAATTTTTAAACTTGAGTATGGATTGAATTTATCAAATTCACCCCATCTCCAATCAGGATATAAACTTAACATTCCCCACGTTTCTTTATTAAGTGATGCCGATAAATGTAATAAGGAAGTATCACTTGTTATAACTAAATCAAGATTTTGAATTATAGATGCAATTTCATCTAATTTATATTTTCCATAATCAACCAAATTTGAAGATTTAAATTCATCAAGATCTCTATCCCATATTTCATTTTGTAGACAATAAAAATTCGCATCTAATGAAAAAACTTTTTTTAAACATTTTAAAGGCACTGATCTATAAGGCTCATTAGCACCATTAAAACCACCTGACCAAACAAATCCTATATTTAATTTATTAGATTCTATCTTTTTCTTCCATTTTAAATCGTTATCTTTATTTGTTTGTATTAAATTTTCATTTTTTTCAAATTTTTCCTTAAAAAAAAATTTAATTAAAGATCCTAAAGCAATTTTAAAATCAAATTGTTTATTACGAGATGTTTCTATGGTTTCAATTGTTAAGTTTTTGATATCATCTTTGAAAAGATTATTAATACTGCTTTGGACAACGAAAGTAACATTTTTTGCAATTTTAGTTAGTGGTATGATATATTTTGAAAATTGAATTGA
Organism: uncultured Pelagibacteraceae bacterium; assembly: GCA_902510495.1. Lineage (GTDB taxonomy): Bacteria > Pseudomonadota > Alphaproteobacteria > Pelagibacterales > Pelagibacteraceae > Pelagibacter. Next base: position 2,572 of record CABXBX010000009.1, on the reverse strand, counting down.
GTCTCCTAAACCCTGTTCATTAAAAACCACTATACTTTTTGTATCGATTTTCTCACCAGTCCACTCCTGAGTTTTACTGAAAAAATCAACTATTTTTGAGTTTCGATATTCATAATATTTCCAACCATCATTAAAGTTACCTTCATTTAATAATTTAATTCCATAATAGTTGTAGAACATAGGATCATCTTTAATCTTATCCATTGATTGTGTTAAAAGTTTATTGCCCTCTTCTTTTTGATTGGTATTAGAATATAAAATTAAAAGAGTTATAAGGAATTTAGGAATATCTTTATTTTCTTCTAAAATTTCAGTAGCTTCTTGTATTTGATTTTTAAGAATTAGAAATTTTGCTTTATTGTATTTAAAATCAATAAAGTTTTGATCAATTTTTTTTGCTTTATCAAAATATAAATTTGAATTTTCTATATCTCTTAACAAGATATAACTGTTTAAAGTATTATTTATTATTATTTTATCTTCTCCAAAATTAATCCCTTTTAGAAAAAAGTCATTTGCTATTTTTGGCTTATTTCTTTTTAGATAAATGCAACCAATGTTATTTAATGCTTGTTTTTTATTCTTTCCGTCTAGATCTATATATTCGTTGTAGTATTTAATTGCTTCATTTTGATTATTATTTAGTTCTAGTGCATAAGCTAGCTGATATTTATACTCAATATTTAGTCTATCAATTTCTATTAATTTGTTTGCATAAATTAAAAGATTTTTGTAATTATTTTTTTTTAAGTAAATTGAATATAAATTTTTAATTGGATCTTCAAATTTTTCTTTAATTTTAATTGAATTTAAAAAGTTAGATTCTGCTAAATCTAAGTTATTTTTTAGTAGATGAATAACACCCTTAAAATTTAAAATTATGTGTTTATTTTTGCTATTTTCACTTAATTCACAAAGTTCTAATGCTTTTTCTAGATCTCTTTTTTGAATTTTATCAACTATATTTTTTAATTCACTCATTTATATAAGGAAATTGAACCTATTATATATTCAAAACTTATCCACAGGCAATTTATTAATTTGAAATTAATTTTTATAATAATAATTTATAAATAAAAAATCATATGAGAATTGAAGAAGAGTTAAAACTTGATTACACAGATGTGCTTTTTAGACCTAAACGGAGCACTTTATCAAGTCGTAAAGATGTTGATTTAAATAGAACTTATAAATTCAAATATAGCAACAATGAATGGTCAGGCATTCCTATTATGGCAGCAAATATGGATGGTGTTGGTGAATTGGGTGTTGCAGAAAAAATGTCAGAATTTAATATGATTACTTGCCTCACCAAACAACATGATATTAAAAAATTAAAACAATATAAAAAAATTAAATCAATATATAAAAATATTGCCTTAAGTATTGGTATAAAAAAAGAAGACTTTGATAATCTTGATAAATTATTGAAGGAATTTAATTTTATTAAATTCATTTGTATAGATGTTGCCAATGGATATTCAGAACGTTTTAGTAAATTTATAAAATCAGTTAGAGATAAATATCCAACAAAAACTATAATAGCTGGAAACGTTGTTACAGCAGATATGACTCAAGAATTAGTATTAAATGGAGCTGATATAGTAAAAGTTGGAATTGGTCCAGGCAGTGTGTGTACAACAAGAATACAGACTGGAGTTGGCTACCCACAGTTAAGTGCAGTTATGGAATGTGCTGATGCCGCTCATGGTTTAGGAGCACACATTATTGCTGATGGTGGTTGTACTTGCCCAGGTGATGTTGCAAAAGGATTTGGTGGTGGTGCAGATTTTGTAATGCTAGGAGGAATGCTGGCTGGTCACGATGAAGGAAGAGGAAAAGTTGTTAAAAGCAATGGAAGTAAATTTATAGAATTTTATGGGTCAAGTTCTTTAGAAGCTAACAAAAAACATTATGGTGGCTTATCTGATTATAGAAGTAGCGAAGGTAGAATTGTTAGGGTTAAGTATAGAGGAAAAATAAAAGATACTATTTCAAATATTCTTGGAGGAATTAGAAGTAGCTGTACTTATGTTGGTGCACCTTCTCTTAAACAATTAAGCAAATGCACAACATTTGTGAGAGTTTCTAACCAATTTAATGATACTTTTTTAAAATAAGAATTCTCTTGCTACCGAACATCCCATTACTATCAACTCTATACTGTTTTGTACCAAACTTACTAACAGAGAGATAAAATAATAAAATTTTACATATTAAACTTGTTCAACTATAAATAATTTATGATACTTAAAATTTTGAACGCAAAATCAAAAAAAGCCATAGGATTATTGGCTTTACTGGCATCACTGGGAAGTTTTATTGCTGATGTGCTTCAGCCGTTAGCACCATTTTCTAAATATATTTTTTTTCTAGCTGTATTTTTATTAATCACTTTTAGGTTATTAAATTTTTACAAAAAAGGTATTTATGAAAAATTTTCTTTTTTAATAATCTTTTTTTGGTTAGTTGCAATAATGAGTGGTGCTGTTTATTTAACAAAACAAAGTTCTTTCAAAAAAAATGGTTTATTTGCAAACATATTCCCATCATTAAAAGAAGTACAAAGTGA
>CABXBX010000008.1 GCA_902510495.1 uncultured Pelagibacteraceae bacterium | reverse complement strand
CTAATGGTTTTCCAACTTCTAAAGTCATCCACTTAGCTAGGACATCTTGTTTCTCTCTCATTTTATCTGCAATTCGTCTGATAATATATGATCTTTGCCAAGGGGCAGTTTTTTTCCAAACCTCTAAACCTTTAGCTGCTGATTTTAATGCAGCTTCTATATCTTTAGGTGTTGCTTTAGAAGCGTGTCCTATTATTTCTTCATCGGCTGGATTGATTACTTCATAAGTTCCTTTGTCTGAAGACTGTTGCCACTTACCATCTATAAATTGTCCAAATTTTTCGTACATAATTTAATTTAACATTACTATAAGTTGTGTCTACTATGCATTTTTTCTGATTAAATTATTTTATAAGAGTGATACTCTATTATACAAAAGAAAGGAGTAAATATGAAGTTTGTTGTACTAGGTAAATACTCAACTCAAGGTCTTGCAGGTTTTGTGAAAAACCCTTCAGATAATAGACAAGAAGCAGCAAAAAAAATAACTGAAGCTGCTGGTGGAAAACTTATAGAGATGATGACTCTTAGAGGTTCATACGATTTTATCGCTATTATTGAAGGATCTGATTTTGAAACTATGGCAGGAATGAAAATGTTAATGCAGTCAACTGGTACCATTGAAGATATGAACATAATGGAAGCTGTTGATTTCAATAAAGCAGCAGAAAAAGCTGCAAAAGCTGCATCTTCTTATAGACCTGTTGGTAAATAAGTCATAGATCTTAAGTTCTTATACTGGAAGTTAATAATTTTTTTTATTATGATTAGATATAATAAAAAATTATGCTTAAAGATAGTTTTGGTAGAACTTTTCCGTATATAAGACTTTCAATTACAGATGTTTGTAATTTTAAGTGTGGGTATTGTCTGCCCAATGGATATCAAGTTGACAAAAGTGATAATAGAAAATTTCTTCACTTAGACGAAATAAGACGATTAGCAAAAGTTTTTTTCAAATTGGGTGTACATAAAATTAGACTTACTGGTGGAGAACCAACTGTAAGAAAAGACTTCTTTGAAATTATCAAAATATTAAAGCATGAAGCTGGTATCGAAAAAGTAGTTATTACTACAAATGGTTATCATTTAGATGAAAAAGCAAAGATGTTAGTTGATAGTGGCTTAAATGGTATCAACATAAGTATTGATAGTTTAGACAGAAATGTTTTTAAAACGATCACAAGTCATGATCGATTACCAGAAATATTAAAAGGAATTCAAGTTCTACAAGATCTAAATTTTGATAATATCAAGATTAATGCAGTGCTTTTAAATAATGTTAATGCTTCTGAAAAAGATTTCAATTCTTGGGCAGAGTTTATTAAAAAAAATAAAGTAGATTTTAGATACATAGAATTAATGCAAACAGGGGATAATTTAGATTATTTTAAAAGATACCATGTATCATCTAAAATTTTTAAGGATTATTTAAATAGAAATAAATGGATTTATCAAACTTTAGGTAAAGATGCTGGTCCTTCATTGAACTTTATCAATCCAGAATTTAAAGGCAAATTTGGAATTATAGCTCCATACTCGAAAGACTTTTGTAGATCTTGTAATCGTCTAAGAATTACTTCGAGAGGAGATTTAAGATTATGTTTATTTGGAAATACAGGAATAAGCGTCAGGCACTTATTACAAAAAGATAATCAAATTGCAGAATTGCAAGATCTTATTCTTGGTCAGATGAAGTTCAAAAAAGAGTCTCATTATTTAGAATTAGGTGAGACAGGTTTAACAAAAAATTTATCTACAACAGGTGGTTAATGTCAAAATTTAAAATTATTAATCAAGATGAGCTTAAAGATTGGGCCAAAGAAATATTTCAAAAAAATTCTTTTAATATGGTTGATGTTTCTTCTAAAAAAGAAACATTTCGTAGAGCATTAGCCTCAGGAAAAATTTATGTTGGTAAAGAAGTTTTTGATTTAATTAAAAACAAGAAAATGCCTAAAGGAGACCCTATTACATTAGCTGAGGTATCAGCTGTACTTGGTGTAAAAAAAACAAGTGAATTAATTCCTTTATGTCATCCTCTTCCTATAGATCATACTGCGACTAAAATAATTATGAATGAAGTTGATAATTCGTTAGAGGTTTTTTGTGTAGTTTCAGCAGTTGCAAAAACTGGTGTTGAGATGGAAGCTATTATGGGAGTTAATGCTGCATTAATAACTATTTATGATCTTAGTAAAATAGTAAATCCACATCTTAAAATAGATAATGTAAAACTATTGATTAAAGAAGGTGGAAAAAGTGGATTGTGGACTAATCCAGATGGATTACCTGAATTTTTAAAAAATATATTCTAATTTTACATGTCGGTTTATTTGAGTACTCAAAAAGTAATTAAAGACTGGATTGATTATAACGATCATATGAATGTTTCATATTATCTATTAATGTTTGATAAATATGGTGCTGATACTCTTAATAATATCTTTAAAATGGGTGAACACTCTGCAAAGACAACTAAGAAAAGTACAATGATTGTAGAGTCTCATATAACTTACAATCAAGAACTTCAACTAAACGATGAAGTAAATATAAATTGTGTTTATTTTGATCATGATAAAAAAAGACTTCAATATAAAATGGAAATGATTCACAAAGAAAAAAAATTTCTTGCCTCAACTATTGAAATTTTAGCTTTGTATGTTGATCTTAATGAAAGAAAGGTTGTTGAATTTGAAGAAGAAAAAATTAATTTAATGGATAATTTTATCAATAAGAATAAATCTAAATTTAGTAATGAAAATTTAAAATTTTCCTCAAAATTAAAAAAATGAAAATAAAATTAGAATTATTTGGAGCTAGTAGAGATTTTGGCGATAAAGATCACCTTGAGCTTGAGATTGAAGAAAAATCTTCAGTAAATGATTTAAGAAATGAAATAATTAAATATATAGATAAAAATTTTGGTGGAAATGAAAACTTCATTAAAATTGTAAAATCTTCAGCTTTTTGTTCAGAAAATAATGAAATAATTAGCGACAATTATAAAATCACAAAAGGTCAAAAGATTGGTATTATACCTCCTATCGGAGGAGGTTAATGCTTCATACAAAAATAGTAGACTCTAAAGAAGAAAAAATACTTACTTCAGACGCTGAAAAATTTATTACAGATTCTAAGTTTGGAGCATCAATTTACTTTTTAGGAACTGTAAGAAATGTCAATGATAATAAATCAGTCACAGGAATTACATATGACAGTCATGACGAAATGGTAATTAAAAGTTTTAAAGAAATTTACAATGAAGCAGATCAAAAATTAGATATTAAAGATAAAGCTGTGTTTATTGAGCATGCAAAAGGTTATCTTGGCCTAGGTGAGATAAGTATAATTATCGCAGTTGCTAGTAAACATCGTGATCAAGCATATGTACTTTCAAGATATATAATTGAGGAAATAAAAAAAAGATCCCCAATTTGGAAAAAAGAACATTATGAAAATGAAGAAAGTGAATGGTTAAAAGGAAACCCTATTGCTAATGAAAAAATTTAAACATTCTGAAATTACACCTGAAAAAATTTATAATAAAAGAAGAACTTTTATAAAATCTATGGGTTATGGCTTAGGTGCACTTTCTTTAAGTTCGATTCCTTTAATTGATACCAAAGCTAGTAATTTAAATGAACCAACTAGTTATGAAGATATAACTACATATAACAATTACTATGAGTTTGGTACTGGTAAAGGTGATCCTCATAGAAGAGCAAAAAATTTTTCTACAGAACCTTGGAGTGTAAAAATCGAGGGCGAAGTTGAAAAATCGATAGAACTAACAATTGAAGAAGTTTTGGCTATTAAATCTGAAGAAAGAATTTTGAAACTAAGATGTGTCGAGGGTTGGTCTATGGTTATACCTTGGTTGGGTTTTTCATTAAGTGAATTACTTAACAAAGTACAAATTAAATCAACTGCAAAGTATGTTGAATTCGAAACAGTTTATAATCCTGAAGAGATGGTTGGCCAGAGATATCCAGTTTTAAATTGGCCCTACATTGAAGGTTTAAGACTAGATGAAGCAATGCATCCTCTTACAACGGTTGTAACAGGTTTGTATGGAAAAAGTTTACCAAATCAAAATGGAGCACCGTTAAGAATATTTATTCCATGGAAGTATGGATTTAAAAGTGCGAAAGCAATTATGAAAATTAGATTGACCAAAAATATGCCAAACACTGCTTGGAAAAATGCTTCACCAAGAGAATATGGATTTTACTCTAATGTAAATCCTGACGTTGATCATCCAAGATGGTCTCAAGCAACAGAAAGAGTAATTGGAGAAAGCATTTTGGCTCCTAGAATAAAAACGTTAATGTTCAATGGCTATGGAGATGAGGTGGCTCACCTTTATAGTGGTATGGATTTAAAAAAAAATTACTAAAATAAATTGAAAAACTATTTTAAGCCTGCTGTTTTTTTATTATCTCTTTGGCCTATTTACATAATTACTTATCAAATATTTTATAATCAATTAGGTCCTGAACCTGTAGACCGGATTATAAATCATTTTGGGGAGTGGACTTTGATCTTTATCCTTTTAACCCTTTCAATGACCCCTCTTAAAAAAATTACAAAATCATTAGAGTGTATTAAATTTAGAAGAATGCTTGGATTGTTTGCTTTTTTTTATGCTTCAATCCACATGTTAAGTTATGTTGGTCTTGATTACAGATTTGATTTTGAACCATTAATCAATGATGTTTTAAAAAAGAAATTTGTGTTCATTGGGTTTTCAGCTTGGCTTTTATTAGTACCCTTAGCAATTACTTCATCAGATAAAATGGTAAGACTTTTAAAACAAAATTGGAAAAAACTTCATAGATTAATTTATGTGATTTCAATTTTTGGAGTACTACATTTTATTTGGTTATCAAAAACTATATTCTTTAAACCACTTATTTTTTTAATAATTTTAATTATTCTTTTACTTTTTAGAATTAATTTCAAAAAATCAGGCTCTAAAGTCTGAGGCTTTATCAAAATCTTTAAATGATTTAGCACTATTTATTTTAATAAATTTTGTACTATCTTTTAGTCTTTTAACCATAAATTTTGCACCAAATTCACCTTTTATATTTTTGAATTTCTTTGTAAGTGAAAGATCAAAACCTATTGGATTACCTATCTTATCTTTAAACTTTAACACATAGACTAAATATTTTTTTAATCTAATTGAGTTATAGATTTTATTGATATCTGATGTTTTAATAAATGGCATATCTGACTGAACAATAATAAACCCTTCATCATCTCTAGATACTTTCTTTAAACCTACTTTAATAGATGAAGCCATACCTTTTTTGTAATTCTTATTATAAATAAAAATATTTTTTTTATTTTTTTTGATTATTTTTTTTACTTCTTTATGCTGATGGCCAAGGACAATTATAATTTTATTGATTTTGCTTTTATATAACTTTTTTAATGAATAATTTATTAACGGTTTCTTTTTATATAATTTAGTTAATTTATTTTCAGATTTTAATCGTTTAGATTGACCAGCTGCAAGTAGAATGGCTTTAATCATTTTAATTCGTAGGTATCCCAAGTAGTTTTTTCTGAAACTTTATCGTATAAACTTTTTGCTCTTTCATTATCATTTTTTGTTATCCATCTAATTAATCCCCATTCATTCTTTTCTGAGATATCTTTTAGCTCACTTAATATTTTTTTTGCTATTTTTTTTCCCCTATGTTCTGGATCTACAAATAAGTCATCTAAAAAACCTATATACTTTCCTCTTAATGGACTTGGCATTTTTCTATAGTGAGCTAATGCAACAACTTTAGATTTTTCTTCATAAACTAAACCACTCACTTCATGTTTTTGATCAAATAACCATTTCCAAACAGTTGCTAATATTTCATCGTTCATTTCAACTTTATAAAAATCTGCATAACCTCTATAAAGTTTTTCCCAATCTTTTTTATCCTCTAATTTAATCTGTCTAATCACTTTTTATAAGTTTCTGAAACTAGTTGAGCAATAATTGATAAAGCTATCTCTGGTGCAGATCTTCCGCCTAACTTAATCCCGATCGGTCCATGAATTGAATTAATTTGTTCATCACTAAAACCAGCTTCTTTTAATCTTTGGCATCTATTCTCATGAGTTTTTTTACTTCCAAGTGCTCCAATATAATAAAATTTTTTATTTAAAGCATGTTGCAATGCTGGATCATCAATTTTTGGATCGTGTGTTAAAGCAATTAAAGCTGTGTTTTCATTTGTGTCTATTTCATTAAAAGCTTCGTCAGGCCATTTATTAATTATTTTCATATCTGGAAATCTTTGTTCAGATGCAAAATAACCCCTTGGGTCAATAATAGAAATTTCAAAGTTTAAACTTTTTGCAAAATCTACCAAGTATTGAGCGATATGAACTGCACCAACTACAATTACTTTTATTGGTAATATATAAGTTTCGACAAAAATTTCTGAATTTTCAATTACTCCATTCTTTTTTGATTTAAAACAATTATTAATTTGATTTGTATAAACCTGCATTTCTTTACTTAAAGGTTTATCTTTTTCGAATATTTCACTTTCTCCTGTTTTAAGATTGGTAATTATAGCAAACTCAGATTTATTTTTCTTTTTTTCAATAATTGATTTTAATATTTGTAATTTCATTAATTAACTTGCTCTAAATAAACAGCTATTTCACCACCACAAGCAAGACCTACTTCCCAAGCACTTTCATTAGAAACTTTAAACTCTATCTTTTTACTAGGTTTGTTGTCTTTAATTAAACCTATACATTCTCTTACAACTGCAGATTCAACACATCCTCCAGAAACAGAGCCTGAAAAATCGCCTTTTTCATTAACAATCATTCTGCTGCCTACTTGTCTTGGAGAGGATCCCCAAGTTTGAATTACCGTAGCTAGAACAACTTTTTGATTAGTTTTTACCCAATCATGAGCTTCTTCTAAAATTTTTTCATCAAATGAGTTTTTCATTTGATGAAATATAAATCCTAACTAACAAGCTTCAACAGCTTTTTTTGCGTATAGTGACACAAGATTAGCTCTATACTCTGCAGATGCATGCATATCAGAATTCATTCCAGAAGATTTAACTTCCATACCTTCTATTGCAGCTGCTGAAAAACTAGAGCTTAGTTTTTTTGATAAATCTTTATCAATATAAACACATGACTTTGCTCCTGTTACAGCGACATTAACATCTTTTTTATGCTTAGCTACAAACACTCCAATGATAGCATATCTTGAAGCTGGGTTTGGATGTTTTTGATAATCAGCTTTTTCTGGGATTTGAAATTCTATTGCTTCAACTAATTCACCATTTTTTAAAGCTGTTTCAAACATTCCTACAAAAAACTTTTCTGCATCGATTTTTCTTTTATTGGTATGAATAACCGCATTCAAAGCCATACAAGCAGAGGGATAACATGCTGAAGGATCATTGTTAGAAATTGATCCACCAATTGTTCCTCTATTTCTAACCTGAGCATCACCAATATTGCCAGCTAATTTCGCTAGAGCAGGGATTGCCTTTTGAACTTCTTTTGAAGAAGCAACCTCTACATGTTTTGTAGTGGCACCAACAGTAACAGTTTTTCCACTTACTTTAATACCAGATAGTTTTTTGATGTTTTTAATATCTATAACATCTTTGTAGCTAGCTAATCCTAATTTCATTGAGGGGATAGTTGTCATACCTCCAGCTAAGAAAGCAGAGCTAGAAGAGGCTAGTTTTGATGCATCTTTAACATCTTTGGGTGCGTGATAATTAAATGATTTCATATTTCCTCCTTATGCTGCTTTAGCGTTAGATTTTTTTATTTTCTTACAAGCTTTCCATACTTTTTCAGCTGTTGCTGGCATAGAAATTTCTTGGCCACCTAATGCATCAATAACTGCATTCATAACTGTTGGAGGTGATGCGATTGCACCAGCTTCCCCGCAACCTTTAACTCCAAGTGGATTTGATGTTGCGTGAGTGCAAGTAAAACCTAAATTAAACTCAGGAAAATTATCTGCTCTTGGCATTGTGTAATCCATATACGAAGCAGTCATTAATTGTCCTGTTTCATCATATTGAGTGTTTTCATGTAAAGCTTGACCAATTCCTTGGGCAATTCCACCATGAACTTGTCCTTCTACAATCATGGGGTTTACTATTCTGCCAAAGTCATCAACCGCTGTATATTTTTCAACTTTTACATTTCCGGTATCAGGATCTATTTCTACTTCACAAATATGTGAACCAGCTGGAAAAGAAAAGTTAGCTGGGTCAAAAAATGATGACTCAATTAATCCAGGTTCATCACCTTCTGGTATAGGTGATTTCATTTCATCTCTTTGTCCTGGTAAATAACAAGCAAAAGCAACTTCACCAATTGTTTTTTTCTTATTTGATTTTAGAGCAACAAACTCTCCATCTTTAAATTCAATCTCATCTTCATTGACTTCAAGCATTTTAGCTGCAACTCGTTTACCTTTTGCTACAATTTTTTTACAAGCATTAACAATTGCAATTCCACCTACAGTTAATGATCTTGAGCCATAAGTTCCCATTCCGAATGTACCTTTATCGGTATCACCATGGACTACATCAATATTTTCCATTGGAACACCTAATTCATCTGCTGCTATTTGAGCAAATGTTGTTTGGTGACTTTGACCATGACTATGAGCACCTGTGAATACAGATATTTGTCCTGTTGGATTAAATCTTACTTCTGCAGACTCCCAAAGTCCTACTCCACAACCTAAAGACATAACTGCTGCTGAAGGAGCAATTCCGCAGGCTTCAAAATAAGACGAAACTCCAATTCCTCTCAATTTACCGTTAGCTTCAGATTTTTTTCTTCTAGCTTCAAAACCTTCATAATCTGCCATTTGTTTTGCTTTTTCTAATCCAGCAACATAATCACCTGAGTCCACTGTATGAACTAAAGTTTGTTTGAATGGAAACTGAGTTGGAAAATTTTTCATTCTAAGTTCAGTTCTATCTATACCTAGTTCCATTGCAGCTTTCTCAACTAACCTTTCAATTGTATAAGTCGCCTCTGGTCTTCCAGCACCTCTATATGCATCAACTGGTGCTGTATTTGTATAAACTGCTTTGACATTTGAGTATGCTGCAGGGATCACATAAACACCTGTTGCACAAGGTCCAAATAAATAAGTTGGTGTTACAGTTCCAAAAACCCTAGCATAAGCTCCTAGGTTTGCGATTGTTTCGTTTTTAAAACCTAAAAATTTACCATCATTAGTTACTGCTAACTCTGCATGAGTAACATGGTCTCTTCCATGTGTGTCTGTTAAGAAAGACTCAGTTCTTTCTGCTACCCATTTAATTGGTCTTTCAATTTTTTTTGAAGCCCAACTACAAACTATTTCCTCATTGTACACATTTATTTTAGATCCAAAACCACCTCCAACATCTGGAGCAACAACTCTTAATTTGTTTTCTGGAGCAACTCCTCCGAAAGCCGACATCACTAATCTTGATAGATGTGGGTTTTGACTTGTAGTATATAAAGTAATTTCTTCAGATGCTGTGTTGTAATCAACTACACATGCTCTTGGTTCCATTGCATTTGGAACTAATCTGTTATTAATTAAGTCTACTTTAATAATTTTGTCAGCTTTAGCAAAAGCTTCATCCACAGCTTTTCTGTCACCTAACAACCAATCGTAACAAAGATTTTTTTCAACACCATCATGAATAGTTTCGCTTTTCATTGCCTCAGCTGGATCTACTACAGCTTTTAAAACTTTGTAATCAACTTTTACTTTTTCAGCACCCTCTTTAGCCTCATCTAAAGTTTCTGCAAAAACAACTGCTATTGGTTCACCTACAAAATTAGCAATATCTTTTGCTAAAGGTGGATTGGCTGGAACTTTCATTTCAGATCCATCTTCACTTCTAATTGCCCACCCAGCAATTAAACCTCCAATTTTATCTTCAGCAATTTCTTTGCCAGTTAATACTCCAACAACACCTGATGATTTTAAAGCTTTTGTAGTATCTACACCTTTAATTTTTGCTCTTGCATGAGGAGACCTTACAAACACTGCATGTGTTTGATTAGCAATATTTATATCTGCTGTATATCTTCCTTTTCCTGTTATAAATCTTCCATCTTCTTTTCTTTCTACTCTTGATCCAACTAAACTTGCCATTTTATCTCCTTTCTAATTACATTTTAGTTGCAGCTTCTTTAACAGCAGCAACAATATTTTGATAACCTGTGCATCTACAAATATTACCCTCAAGCCATTCTCTTATTTCTGACTCAGTAGGATTTTTTTTAGTTTGCAGTAGATCTACTGCACTCATAACCATTCCTGGTGTACAAAAACCACATTGTAACCCATGTGTTTTTTTAAATGCTTCTTGCATTGGATGAAGTTTTCCTTTTTTTGCTAATCCCTCTATAGTGGTCACTTTTGAACCATCTATATCTGTAGCTAATGTTGAACAACTCTTTATTGATTTACCATTAACATGAACTACACAAGCTCCACATTGACTAGTGTCACAACCAACATGGGTTCCTGTTAAGTTTAAATTATCTCTTAAAAAAACTGATAAAAGGGTATGGTCTGGAACTTCTTTGCTGACCTTTTTACCATTTACCTCTAGTGTAACTTTTGTCATCAAGCGTCTCCTTCCTGAAATGAGTGTAAGTACATCATAAGTAAAATTTAGAAGCAAATACTAATTTTTAATTTTTTCTACTTAGGCGAGAATATTAATTTTTATATGTGAGATAAATCCTACTTTTTTTATAAAAATAAATAAATTATTACTGCAGCAGCTGCTAGGCCACCGGCATAAATCAATACTTTGTGGTTTTGTATTTTTTGTTTTGTTTGATTCTTATCTTCAGTTATTTCTTTAATTGAATCTTGGCTTTTATTATCAGAATTTTCTTCTGCCGAAATTAATTTGGAAAATTTTCCAAAAAAAATATCTGCCATTTTTTTTGCTGTCATATCTATCAATCTAGATCCAACTTGTGCAATTTTACCACCTACATTGGCTTCAACTTCATAAATTAGATTAGTGCCATTTTCATGATCTTCTAATTTAACTTCTGCTTCACCAGATGCAAATCCAACTGGAGAATTCCCTGAACCAGTTATTTTATAGCTGTTTGGTGGATTTAGATCTTTAAGCTCAATATCTCCAGTAAAACTCGCATTGAACGGGCCAATTTTATTTGTAGCAGTAGCTGTAAATTCTGTTTCAGAATTTTTTATAAATTCTTCACATCCTGGTATCGCTTGCTTCAAAATTTCAGGATTATTCAAAGCCTCCCATACTTTTTCTTTTGATAAATTAATTTGATAGGATCCTGAAAGTTTCATAATATGTTTATATATAAAAATTTATGGATGATAAAACAAAAAAAGAATTACAATCCGCAACTCTTGATAGATTAATTAGTCATCTAAGAGAAAGAAAAGATGTTCAAAACATAGATTTAATGAATCTAGCGGGTTTCTGTAGAAACTGTTTATCAAAATGGTACAGAGAAGAAGCAGAAAAAAAAGGAATTACTATTTCTGATCCTGACGCAAGAGAACATGTTTATGGAATGCCTTACTCCGAATGGAAAGATAAATACCAAAAATAATTATTTTTCTTTTAATCTAGGAAACAGCTCAACAAAATTACATGGTTTATGATTGACATCCAATTGATGTTTTAAAATTCCTTCCCAAGCATCAGTAACACCACCAGATGAACCTGGTAAAGCAAAAACATATTTGCCATTTGATAAAACAGCGCAAGCTCTAGATTGAATCGCTGAAGTTCCAACTGTTTTTAAACTTATATTTCTAAACACTTCTCCAAAGCCAGGGATGTGTTTATCAGCAATCTCATCTAACGCCTCAGGTGTAATATCTCTACCAGTTAGGCCTGTTCCACCAGTAGTAATTATTGCATCTATTTTTTCATTTTTAAGCCAGTCTTTTAAAATTAAAACTATATCGTCTTTGTTATCTTTACATATTTTTCTATCTATTAGATTGTGATTTGATTCTTTAATTTTATCTACAAGAATACCTCCAGATTTATCATTATCAATTGTTCTGGTATCTGTTACAGTTAGTAGTGCAATATTTACTTTCATAAAAAAATTATTTGAATGATTATATTATCAATATTATTTTTAATAACAGCTATTTTATACTCTAGTGTTGGCTTTGGCGGGGGGTCTACATATTTGGCGCTTTTATTAATTTGGGACATTCCTTTTTATATTTTTCCAGTAATTGCTCTTTTATGTAACATCATAGTTGTTTCTGGTAATTCATTTAACTATATTCGAGCCGGAAATCATAATTTTAAACTTCTTTTACCTTTTTTAATAGGATCTGTTCCTTTTGCTTTTTTTGGAGGAACTTTAAAAATTGAAAAAGAAGTATTCGAAATTCTTTTATTTTTAGTTTTATCTGTCGCAGGGGTACTGCTACTCATAAACAATAAGTCTTATGAAAATAAAGACTTAATAATCAAAAAATTAAATTTTGTAATTTCTCTTTTAATAGGTTCTTTGCTTGGATTAATTTCTGGTATTGTTGGTATTGGAGGTGGAATTTTTTTAAGTCCAATTCTTTTTTTGCTTAAAGCAGAGAAACCAAAAATAATTGTGACAACTGCTTCATTGTTTATATTAATAAATTCTATCTCAGGAATTTTTGGACAACTAACTAAAGAAGATATCTTAATTGACATATCGAATTATTTGTCTTTATTTATATGTGTTTTTGTTGGTGGCCTTTTGGGTAATTATTTAAATTTAAAAATTTTAACAAGTAGAGTTTTAGCAATTATTACATCTTTGTTAGTTATATTCGTTTCTATTAGAATGGGATTGAGAATTTTCCTATAAATTATATTTGATTAAATGTTTAATCTTTATTATAAGAGATTTGCCGATTTGATCCTATTGCGGGCGGAAACAGCTAAAATGGAAAACCCATAGAAATCAATCTGCAGGTATTTGAACTATATTGTGCACCTAGCATAAAGCTAAAGCACTAAAAAAGTGAGGATATAATGGATTTAAATTTTTTTAAGCAAACAAGAATATTGGATGGTGGAATGGGACAGGAGCTCCTTGCTAGAGGAATGGAACCTAATGGTACTTTGTGGAGCGCTAACGCATTGCTTCAAGAAAAATATCATCAACTTTTGTTAGATACACATGTGGATTTTATAAAAGCAGGTGCAGAAGTTATTGTAACAACAACATTTACTACAAGAAAGATAAGACTAAAGGATAATAATGTTGAGGATAAGTTTGAATATTTGAATATTAAAGCTGGAGAAATTGCTCAAAAAGCTAAAAAACTTTATCCAAATGTTCTTATAGCAGGTGGATTGCCTCCACAATATTTAACATATGAAGCAGATACAAGATCTGAAAAAGAAATCAAAAATGATTTTTATAGTCAGGCAAAGTTACTAAACCCATATATAGATTTTTTTTACTTTGATGTTTTGAGTAGTGTAAGAGAATTTCAAATAGCAATTGATTGTATTAAAGAATTCAATAAACCCTATCTTATCGGAGCTCACATTTCAGAAGGTACTAAATTACCCAGTGGTGAAAATATTTCTGAAATAACAACTAAAATAAAACATAAAAATTTATTAGGAATAATGCTTTCTTGTATTTCTCCCGAAAATTATGAATTGAATCTTGATGAAATAAAAAGTTTAGGAATACCTTTTGGATTTAAGTTGAATGGATTTGTTAAAACTAATCCAAAACCTAATTACACAGGTGCTTACAAAAAAAGTAAAACAGGAAATCCAAATGAATTTTTAGGACAGCGTAAAGATTTAACTCCTGAAAAAATGGCAGAGTTTGCAAAAAAATTTAAAGATGCTGGTGCTACAATTTTAGGCGGTTGTTGTGAAACAAGACCATCACATATAAAAGCGTTTACTTCACTTAAGTAGTTTGTTTGTTATCAGCTTTTCTTACAAAATAAATGCCAACGCAAACGGCTATTAAAGAAATTAATACTTTAGTTGTAATTAGTTCTTTTAAAAATATGTAACTTAAAATTGTTCCAAAAATAGGAATTAAATATGAAACTTGAGATTGGAAAATTAAACCGTTATTCACTAAAATTCTAAATCTTAATAACCATGCAATTCCAGTAGAAACTAATCCTAAGTAAATAACCGAAATTGTAGAATCTAACCTTGGTGATACATTCCAAGGTTGTTCAATAAAGCTCACCAAAGGAATTAAAATAATAATTGCCCAAATTAATATTGAGCCTGTCACGTTTTCATTTTTTTTCTTACTAATTTTTAAAGTTAAAACACCTCCAACAACATAACAAGTGGAACCAAGAAGGATTAAAATTGCAGAGAAAAAATTGTTATCATCAATTAATAAATTATCTGAAAATAAATAAAGTATTCCTGAAAATCCAATTAAAATTCCAAAAGTTTTAATAAAATTAAATTTTTCATTTTTAGTGTAAAAATGACCCAACACGGTTGAACTTAAAGGTGTTGTTGACATCAAAATAGCAGCTAAATTACTTTGAACCGATTTTACTCCGTAAGCAATTAAGAAAAATGGTGCAACTAAATTAATAAATCCAATCATAGCGAACCAATACCAATCTTTTGAGAAAGCTTCGATTTTGATATCTTTGTAATAACAAAGTAGTAAAACTGGGATAGCACCAAAAAAAACTCTTAAAAAAGCAATCGTTACAGGACCAAAAGAATAAGTTGCAATTTTTATATTAAAAAAAGCAGAAGCCCAAATTAATGCAAGTAAAACTAATAACAAATAGTCAAGTAATTTTGGTTGTCTCATTCTGCTATATCTTTGATTAAACCATTGGTTATTTTTTCTAAATTTTTGAAATCTATTTTAAAAACACAATTAGGATGTCCAGCTGCTGCAAATAATGATGTAAATCTTTCTAAAGAATTGTCTATCAAAATATCAATTTTATTTAGATGACCTATTGGGGAAACACCTCCAATAGTATAACCGGTTATATTCTTAACATCATCAGCTGCTGCCATAGATGCATCTTTTATATTCAATGTTTTCTTTATCTTATTAAGTGATCCTTTTTTATCTCCAGCTACCAAGCATAGTATGAATGAATTTTCTGTTCTAAAAAGTAAGCTTTTTACAATAGCACCTACTTCACAACCTAAAGATGAGGCGGCTTCAAGAGCAGTTCTAGCTGAAGAATCTAAAACAATAACCTTTTGTGTTGTATCAAATTCCTTTAATATTTTTTCAACTCTTCTGACAGGTTCTTTGTCTAATAAACTCATTTTTCAACTTTTAATTGTTAGTTATTCTCAACATTTAATTATACACTTATGTGAAAATTGCATAGGTGTTATTAAGTAAAAGAGCATTATTTATCAGTCTTTTTTTGGTAATACAATAAACAGAATTATATAGGAGTAAAAATGAGCGTTAGCGATGTTTTAAAATTCATCAAAGATAAAGAGGTCGAATTTGTAGATCTGAGATTTACTGACCCACGTGGAAAATTACAACATTTAACTATGGATACTTCTGTGGTTGATGAAGACATGCTTAATGATGGTGTTTTTTTTGATGGTTCCTCTATCGCTGGTTGGAAAGCTATTAATGAGTCTGACATGATTTTAAAACCAGATACTTCCAGATTTTTTCTAGATCCTTTTACTTCTCACAATACAGCGGTTCTTTTTTGCGATATTTTGGATGCTGTAAAGAAAACTCCTTACGAAAGAGATCCAAGAGGTGTTGCTAAAAAAGCAGAAGCATATTTAAAATCATCAGGAATAGGTGATAAGGCTTTTTTCGGTCCTGAACCTGAATTTTTTGTTTTTGATGATGTAAGAATTAAAAATGACATGAATGAGTGTGGATTTAAAATTGATAGTAAAGAAGGACCATATAATTCTGGTAAAGAATATGACAATGGCAATATGGGACATCGACCACCAGTAAAAGGCGGTTATTTTCCAGTTCCTCCTGTTGATAGTGAGCAAGATATGCGAGGAGAATATCTAAAAAATTTAAAAGAAGTTGGAATTAAAGTTGAAAAACATCACCATGAAGTTGCTCCAAGCCAACATGAATTGGGAATGTACTTTGGAACATTGGTTGATCAAGCTGACAACGTTCAACTTTATAAATATGTTGTTCAAATGGTAACTCATTCGTTTGGTAAAACTGCAACATTCATGCCTAAACCAGTAGCTGGTGATAACGGATCAGGAATGCACATTCATCAATCTATTTGGAAAGGCGATACACCAGTATTCTCAGGAGATGCTTATGCTGGATTATCAGAAACTGCATTACATTACATTGGTGGAATTCTTAAACATGCAAAAGCAATTAATGCATTTGCAAACTCAACAACTAATAGTTACAAAAGATTAGTTCCAGGTTTTGAAGCTCCAGTGCTATTGGCATATTCTGCTAGAAATAGATCAGCATCATGTCGTATACCAATAACTTTAAGTAAAAAAGGTGCAAGGTGTGAAATAAGATTTCCAGACGCCTCTGGTAACCCTTATTTAACATTTGCTGCAATGTTAATGGCAGGTCTCGATGGAATTAAAAATAAAATTCACCCAGGTGAGTCTTTTGATAAAGATTTGTATGAATTACCACCGGAAGAAGTAAATGCTATTCCTACTGTTTGTGGATCTTTAAGAGAAGCTATGGAAAGTTTAGATAAAGACAGGGAATTTTTAACTCAAGGTGATGTATTCACTGACGATCAAATAGACGCTTATATCGCGCTAAAGTTTGAAGAAATTCATAAGTTTGAGCATGCACCACATCCTGTTGAATTTGAGATGTATTACAGTAGTTAATTACTGTCTAGTTGTAGCGATAGTATTTTTGTTAACACCTTTTTTAACTACGTAGTCTTGAGTGCCATTTGCACCTGTATTTACCTCTTTACGTAGATCTTTAAAAAAAGTTTTCTCCTTTAAAGAATCTTTTAGGTTTTTAACAAGATTTTTAAATTCAAATTTATTCATAAGAATCTTATACACTAGTTATGCATAAAACGCAATACTGCTATGCAACTTACGGGATAGTAGATTTTTAATCGATTTTAAAAGACTCTCCACATCCACATCTTTCAGTTTCATTAGGGTTATTAAAGACAAAAGTTGAGGAAAAATCCTCTTTTTTATAATCCATTTCTGTTCCTAATAAATACATGACTGCTGCTGGGTCGATAAAAACTTTTACGCCCTTGTCCTCTATTACTTCATCGTTTGGATTAATTTCTTTAGAATATTCCATAACATAAGACATTCCTGCACAACCACCAGATTTAACTGAAACTCTTACACCAAGAGCATTATTCTCAGCACCAGACATTATTTCTTTAATTCTTGATGCAGCATTATCACTTAATTTTATTATTTGATTCATTATAAATTTAACTCCAATTTAGCAGCATCAGACATCATATCTTTATTCCAAGGCGGGTCCCAGACTAATTGAAGATCTACATCGTCAATTCCCTCTACTTGCATTGCTCCTTCTTTAACTTCTTTAGGTAAGCTTTCTGCTACAGGACAGTTTGGTGTTGTTAATGTCATTTTAATTTCTGCTTTTCGGCCTTCTACCTTTATATCATAAATTAAACCAAGTTCATAGATGTTCACTGGCAATTCTGGATCATATATTTTTCTGATTTCTTCAATGATTTTATTTTTTACTTCCATAAAAATTAGCTTTCTGTACTTATTTCTTTTCCATCATTTTCCATTGCTGATACTAAAGTATGCCATGATAAAGTAGCACATTTAACCCTCATAGGATATTGCTTGACTCCTGATAAACACATTAATTTAGTTTTATCATCTTCTTTTAATAATTTCGTTTTTAATTCTGGATTTTCTTTTATCATCCCTAGAAAATCCTCAATAATTTCTTTAGCTTCATTGTCACTTTTCCCTTTTATCAAATCAGTCATTATTGAAGCTGATGCCATTGAAATAGCACATCCACTTCCTTCAAACGATATATCTTCGACTTTCCTTTGATCATTTAATTTCAAATACACATGAACGTTATCTCCGCACAAAGGATTGTTTCCTTTTGCATCTTTATTGAAATTTTCAGTTTTACCTAAATTTCTAGGATTCTTTCCATGTTCTAAAATTAGCTCTTGATAAAGTTCTTTTAAATTCATTTTAAATCAAAAATTTTTTTACAATTATTAATTCCTTCATTTAATTTGTCTAAATCATCTTTAGTATTATAAACTCCTAATGAAGCTCTTGCACTTGCGGTTATTTTCAATTTATCATGAAGTATTTGACAACAATGATGACCTGCCCTAATTGCTACTCCAGTTTCATCTAAAATAGTTGCGATATCATGTGGATGCACTCCTTCAATAGTAAAAGATAATACTCCACCTCGCTCCTTTGGATTTCCAATTAATTTAACAGAATTGTTTTTTTGTAAAATTTCTTGTCCATATTCGATTAATTCTTTTTCATGTTTGATAATATTTTCAATACCAATACTTTCTAAAAACTTTATTGACTGATCAAAAGCAATTACTTGGGCTGTTGCCATTGTTCCAGCTTCATATTTATTTGGAAGTTCACCATATGAAATTCTATCTTTTTTCACTTCATTAATCATACCACCACCGCCTTGATAAGGAGGAAGTTGCTCAAGCCATTTCTTTTTTCCATACAAAACTCCTAGCCCCGTTGGCCCATACATTTTATGACATGAGATTGCATAAAAATCACAATCCAAATCCTGCATATCTAATTTTAAATGTGGTCCTCCTTGACATCCATCTACCACTACAACTATTCCTTTTGAGTGAGCTAATTGAGTAATTTCTTTAATTGGTAAAACTGCACCAGTGACATTCGATAGATGAGTTATTGCTATTACTTTAGTTTTATTAGTTATTTCTTTTTCTATGTTTTCTATTGGAATATCACCATCCTCATTAATTTCAGCAAACTTTATTTTAACATTCTTAGATTTCCTTAAAAAATGCCAAGGCACATAATTTGAATGATGTTCTAATTCAGTTATTAAAATCTCATCATTTGGCTCTATAATAGATTGACCAAGAGTATTAGCTACCAGGTTTAAAGCTTCTGTTGCTCCTTTAGTAAAAACGATCTCATTTTTATCTTTGGCATTAATATATTTTTGAACTGAAGATCTTGTGTTTTCATATAGATTTGTAGCTGCAACAGCTAAATAATGTACACTTCTGCCAACATTAGAAAACTGTTTAGAATAAAAATCATTTATTCTATCTAATACAACCTTTGGTTTTTGTGATGAATTTGCACTATCTAAATAAACTAAATCGTTGTTTTGAATTTTTTCATCAAAAATTGGAAATTCTTTTTTAATTTTGTCTATATTCATTCTTTTAATCCAATCATATTTTTTATTAAATTTTTAATCTCTGAGTCTGTAATTTTTTCAACAACATCTAGTAAAAAACCATTAATTAAAAGTTCTTTTGATTGCTGATAATTTAAGCCTCTTGACATCAAATAAAAAATTGAATTTTCACTCAAACTTCCAGATGCTGATCCATGAGAGCATTTTACATCATCAGCATATATTTCCAATTCTGGTTTTGCGTTAAACTCTGATGTCTCATCCAATAAAATTGCTTTACTTAATTGATAACCATCTGTTTTTTGTGCTTTGGAATTAACAAATATCTTTCCTTGATAAGCAGCTTTTGATTTTTTTCCAAGAACACTCTTAATAAGTTGGTAGCTTTTAGTATTTTCTACTAAATGATTAATTATTGTTCTAATTTCATGTTGTTGATTTTCTTTCAATGAAAAAACACCATTAACAAAAGCTGAGGAATATTCTCCTTTTAAATTACAATTAATCTCATTTTTAAAAAAATTTGAGCCAGCTGATAAAATAAATGTTTCAGAAACACTATTTGTATCCTGTTCAATGTTGTTAAAGGAATATTTCAAATTATCATTTTTTGACTTATCAATCTTATAATTTTTAAGAATTGAGTCTTTTTTTAAATCAAAATTATATAAAATATTTGTAAAATTTTTATCAGAACCATCGGCAAAGAAATCAATAAGTTTTAATGAACTATTTTGTTCTAGTTCAAAATCTAACCTAAGACTTATATTTTTTGACTTAATTTTTTTATTAGTTGTGTGGTAAATAATTAAAGGTTTTTTTAAAGAGTAATCCTTTTTTACTACAATCTTAAAAACTTTGTTTGCAAATGCGTTATTTAGATCAATTAAAGAATTTTCATAATCAAATGTAGTTTTTTCTTCTATTTCATCACTTATTTCAATTTTTTTTTGATCTTCATAAGTAAAATCAATTTTTTCTATTCTTCCATTTATAAAAATAATCTTATTATGCTCTAAACCGTTAACAAAAATAGATGGGTCAATTTTATTTGGTAATGAATAATCATTGAAAAAACTTAAATCACCGATATTTTTTTTGATAATTTGACTGATATCTAAAAACTTCCAATTCTCTTGTTTTCTATTAGGAAAACCTTTGTCTAAAAACTTTGCCAAATAATTTCTTTTTAAATCAATATCTTCTTTAGAAATATTTGATGTTTTTATTATTTTATCAAAATCTATTTGTAGTTGATCAGTCATTTAATTAAAACTTTCATATCCCTTTTTTTCTAATTCTAAGGCTAATTCTGGACCTCCAGATTTAATTATTTTTCCATTCATTAAAACATGGACAAAATCTGGTTTAATATAATCTAACAATCTTTGGTAGTGGGTAATAATTAAAAAAGAATTATCTTTTTTTCTCAAAGTGTTAACACCATCAGCAACTATTTTTAATGCATCAATATCTAGACCAGAGTCAGTCTCGTCTAAGATTGATAACTTAGGTGCCAACAACGACATTTGTAAAATTTCATTTTTCTTTTTTTCACCACCAGAAAAACCAACGTTTAATTGTCTATTTAATTTCTCCTCATCAAATTTTAATTCTTTAGCTTTTTCTTTTACAAGTTTTAAAAATTCAATAGCATCAAGCTCTTTTTGTCCACGTGCTTTTCTAACTGCATTCAATGATGTCTTTAAAAAAATGTTTGTATTTACTCCTGGAATTTCTAGCGGATATTGAAATGCCAAAAATATACCTTTGTGTGCTCTCTCTTCAGTTTCGAGATCAAACAAATTTTTATTTTCGAATAGAATTTCACCTGATACATCATAGCCCTTCTTACCAGACAAAATATTAGATAATGTGCTTTTACCTGATCCATTAGGACCCATAATTGCGTGCACTTCACCAGGGTTAATATTTAACGAAAAGCCTTTTAATATTGATTTATTTTCAACATTAGCATTCAAATTATTAATTTTAAGCATTAACCTACACTTCCTTCAAGGCTAATACCCACTAGCTTTTGAGCTTCTACTGCAAACTCCATTGGTAACTGCTGTAATACTTCTTTACAAAAACCATTAACGATTAATCCAACTGCTTCCTCTGGGTTTAATCCTCTTTGTTGACAATAATGTAATTGTTCTTCGCTTATTTTTGAGGTTGTAGCTTCATGGGCTATATTTGAGTCAAAATTTTTGTTCTTAATATACGGAACAGTATGAGCTCCACATTTATTTCCCATTAATAAAGAGTCACATTGAGTATAATTACTTGAGTTTTTTGCTTTTGAATTAATGTCTACTAAACCTCTATAAGTCATATCAGAAAAACCAGCACTAATACCCTTTGAAATTATTTTACTTTTAGTATTTTTTCCTAAGTGAATCATTTTTGTTCCAGTATCTGCTTTTTGATGGTTATTAGTAATAGCTATTGAATAAAATTCTCCAATTGAATTGTCCCCTTTTAATATACAACTTGGATATTTCCACGTTATCGCTGAACCTGTTTCAACTTGTGTCCAAGAAATTTTAGAATTTTTACCTTTACACAATCCTCTTTTAGTTACAAAATTATATATTCCACCTTTGCCATTTTCATCTCCTGGATACCAATTTTGCACAGTTGAATATTTTATTTCAGCATCATCTAAAGCTATCAACTCAACATTAGCTGCATGTAACTGATTTTCATCTCTCATTGGAGCTGTGCACCCCTCTAAATAACTAACGTAACTTCCTTTATCAGCTATAATTAATGTTCTCTCAAATTGTCCTGTTTCAGAAGCATTAATCCTAAAATAAGTAGAGAGTTCCATTGGACATCTAACACCCTCAGGAATGTATACAAATGAACCATCTGTAAATACAGCAGAGTTAAGTGTTGCAAAAAAATGATCTGTTGTTGGGATTACTGTACCTAAATATTTTTTTACAAGTTCTGGATGTTTTTGAATTGCCTCTGACATTGAACAAAAAATAATTCCATGTTTAGTCAATTCACCTTTAAATGTAGTTGCAACAGAGACTGAGTCAAAAACTGCATCAACTGCAATACCATTAAGTCTTGCCTGTTCTTGTAATGGAATTCCCAATTTATTATAAGTCTCTAAAAGTTTTGGATCCAACTCATCTAAACTTTTTGGTTTATCTTTCATGCTTTTAGGAGCTGAATAATAATATAAATCTTGATAATCAATTTTAGGATATTTTGGTTTTTGCCAATTCGGTTCTTTTAATTGTTTAAACCTTTCATATGCTTTTAATCTAAAATCAAGCATCCACTTTGGTTCTTTTTTAATATTAGATATAAATTTAATTACATCTTCATTAAGACCTTTGGGAGCCCTAATGTTCTCAATATCAGTTATAAATCCGTATTTATAGTCTTTTAATTTTTCTATATCTTTTTCTCTTGTGTCCATATTAAATTCTTCTTTCATTATTATCTTTAACTAAATCCTCTAAGCTTTTTTCATTAAAAAAATTATTTATATGGTTTTCAAGTTCGTCCCACAGATTGTGCGTAACGCATTTTGTTGCTTTTCCATTACAACCTTTTTTTGAGTCTTTTTTACATTGAACTGTTTTTACTTTTTCATCAACAGCATCAAATATATTTGTAAGTTTTATATCTTTAGATTTTTTATTTAGAACATATCCG
>CABXBX010000007.1 GCA_902510495.1 uncultured Pelagibacteraceae bacterium | reverse complement strand
CCTGCATTTGATCCTTTTCGTGTTTTAAAGTTTGCAACAGATTTTTTAAATTTTGTTGTTATGGGTTTTTGACCAGTAATTTTTGCTAAATCCTCTTCACATGATTTTAAAATTTTTGAATCATTGCCATCTAAGCCTAGTCCCATATTCAATACAATTTTTTCTATTTTAGGACCCATATATAAATTTTTTAAACCAAACTGAACTTTCAAAGCTGGTTGAATTTCTTTATAGTAAAGATCTTTTAATCTAGGTGTCATTATTTTTTAGCCTCTGTTTTTTTACTTTTAACCTTTTCATCTATTAACTTTAAATTAGACAAGTGAATAAAACTTTCTTTAGAGAAAATTCCACCTTTTTTCTCTTTTGTAGTTTTAACATGTTTTTTGACCATATTGATTTCTTTAACTTTTGCTCTATTACTAGATCTGTCAATTTCAATTACTTCACCTTCTTTTTTTTTATCTTTACCTGACAAAATTCTAACTTTTAAACCTTTTTTAATCATTATAATACCTCAGGGGCTAGTGAAATTATTTTCATTTGTCCTTTATTCCTTAGTTCTCTTGTCACTGGTCCAAAAATTCTTGTTCCAACTGGTTCTCCTTTGTCGTCAACTAAAACAGCAGCATTATTATCAAATCTAACTTTTGAACCATCATCACGATGAATTCCTTTTTTTACTCTAACCACAACAGCTTTATGGACTGAACCTTTTTTTACTTTTCCTTTTGGAATTGCTTCTTTAACAGCTATAACAATAGTATCGCCGATACTTGCATATCTTCTTTTAGAGCCACCTAAAACTTTAATACATTCAATCTTTTTTGCACCAGTATTGTCAGCAACATTCAATTCTGTTTGAACCTGTATCATTATTTTGTGCTCTCCATTACTTGAAATTTCTTGTTTTTAGAAAATGGCTTACTTTCTATTATTGAAACCTTATCACCAGTTTTAAATTTGTTATTCTCATCATGTGCGTTATATTTTTTTCTTACTTTAATTACTTTTTTAAGTAAAGGATGTGAATATTTTCTTTCAACTAAAACTGTAATAGTTTTATTAGGTTTGTCACTTACCACTACTCCTGTTAATATTTTTTTAGGCATTTATTTTTCCTTTTAAAATTGTTTTAAGTCTTGCAATTGTTTTTCTTGTTTCATTTATTTTTGCGGGATTTGTTATTTGTGAATTCATCTTTTGAAATCTAAAATTAAATAAATCTTTTTTGGATTTATCAATATTTTTCACTATTTCGTCCCTTGATAATTTCTTAATTTCTTGTTTTTTCATTTAAGTAAATCTCTTAATTGTTTTGGTTTTAATAGGAAGTTTAGCTGATGCTTTATATAATGCCTCTTTGGCTACTTGTTCTGAAACACCATCAACTTCAAATAAAATTCTTCCTGGTTTTACTCTGCATGCATAAAATTCGGGTGATCCTTTACCTTTACCCATACGAACTTCAATAGGCTTTTTGGAGACTGGTATATTTGGAAAAATTCGTGTCCATACTCTTCCTTGACGTTTCATATGTCTAGTCAGTGCTACTCTAGCAGCTTCGATTTGTTTTCCAGTAACTCTATCAGGTGACAATGCTTTTAAAGCATAAGCCCCATAATTTATAAAATTAGCTCTTGAGGCAGTTCCGTGTATTCTACCTTTGTGAGCTTTTCTCCATTTTGTTCGAACTGGTTGTAACATCTATTGCTTACCTTCTTTTGGTGTTACTTTATTAGTTTCTTGACTAAATTCTTTTGCAAAAACCTCACCTTTATAAATCCAAACTTTTATTCCAATAATCCCGTAAGTAGTTAAAGCTTCAGCTTCAGCATAATCAATGTCTGCTCTTAAGGTGTGTGATGGAATACTTCCGTCTCTTAACCATTCAGTTCTAGCTATTTCATTCCCACCTAATCTACCACTTACAGAAACTTTAATTCCTTTTGCTCCTAATCTTAGGCAAGATTGCATCGCTCTTTTCATGGCTCTTCTATAAGAAATTCTTTTTACTAATTGTTGAGCAATATTTTCAGCAACTAGGTAAGCGTTTGTCTCTGGTTTTTTTACTTCTTTTATATTTAGAGAAACT
The DNA here is from genome assembly GCA_902510495.1 of uncultured Pelagibacteraceae bacterium. Taxonomy (GTDB): domain Bacteria; phylum Pseudomonadota; class Alphaproteobacteria; order Pelagibacterales; family Pelagibacteraceae; genus Pelagibacter. The sequence continues at coordinate 22,277 of CABXBX010000007.1, read as the reverse complement.
TCATTTGATGTAAATTTTGATAAATTATTTTTAATTTTATCTATATCACTTCCTTTTTTTCCAATTACGAAACCTGGTCTAGATGTATAAATTGTAACATAACATTTATTAGAAGTTCTTTCGATCATTACCTTTGATACACCTGAGTTAATTACATTTTTTTTGATATATTCTCTTATCTTAAAATCTTCGATAAGGTAATTTCCAAAATCTTTCTTTTTTGCATACCAAACTGAGTCCCAACCTCTGTTGACACCCAATCTAAAACCTACTGGATTAACTTTTTGTCCCATGACTCTCCATTTTTTTTGCTTCTGATAAAATAATTGTAACACTTGAATAAGGTTTTAAAATAGGTGCAGCTCTTCCTTTTGCTCTTGGTCTAAATCTTTTCATAGTAATTTTTTTTCCGCAATAAGCTTCTTTAACTATCAATTTATCAATATCAAATTGAAAGTTATTTTCAGCATTTGCCACTGCTGAACTTATTGTTTTTCTAATATCTCTTGTAATTCTTTTTTCTGAGAATTGAAGGTCTCTTATGGCTATGTCAACTTTTTTCCCGACTATACCTTTTAGTATAGGATTTAGTTTTCTTACACTGGATCTAATATTGTTATTTATTGATTTTACAGTTGTATTTTTATCTTTTTTTATTAATTTTTTTTTACTCATAATTATTTTTTAACCTCAGCTTCTGCAGGTTTTGCTTTTTTATCTGCAGGTGTATGACCAAAGAAAGTTCTTGTTGGAGCAAATTCGCCTAATTTATGACCAACCATATCTTCAGAGATTGTTATAGGGATGAATTTTTTTCCATTATATATCAAGAAACTCACACCAACAAAGTCTGGAATAATAGTAGATTTTCTTGACCAGGTTTTAATAGGTTTTTTTTTTGGATCAATTTTATATTTATCAACTTTTTTAATCAAGCTTTGCTCAACAAAAGGTCCTTTCCAAACTGCTCTAGCCATTATTTGCTATCCTTCCTTTTGTTTCTTCTCTTAACAATATATTTATCTGTTCTTTTATTATCTCTTGTTTTTAATCCTTTTGCAGATTGACCTTTAGGTGACACTGGATGTCTTCCACCAGCAGTCTTACCTTCACCACCTCCATGTGGGTGATCAACAGGGTTTTTAACAACTCCCCGAGTATGCGGTCTTCTACCAAGCCATCTTGATCTACCGGCTTTACCAATTTTAATGTTTTTTTGATCTGGATTACTTAAAACACCGATAGTTGCTAATGATCTTGAATCTATCTTCCTAATTTCACCTGAAGCTAATTTTATTAAACTATAATTTCCATCTAATCCGCTTATGGTAACTGAAGCACCTGCAGATCTCGCAATCTTACCACCACCACCTGGCTGAATCTCAACATTGTGAATACTAACACCCACTGGTATATCTTGTAGTGGCATACAGTTTCCGACTTTTATTTCTTTTTTAGATCCATTTTCAATTTTATCACCAACTTTCATTTTTTGAGGTGCAAGGTAATATGCATGTGAATTATCATCAAACTTTACTAACATAATGTAACAAGATCGATTTGGATCATATTCAATTCTTTCAACAATAGCCTCCATATCAAATTTTTTTCTATAGAAATCGACGTGTCTATACATCTTTTTATGTCCACCAGCTCTGTTTATCGAAGTGATATGACCATTATTATTTCTCCCTTTCATTGAATTTTTAGGTGAAACAAGTGACTTAAAAGGTTTACCTTTCCATAGACCAGTTCTGTCAACTAAAATTGTTCCTCTTGTGGATTTTGTATATGGTTTAAAAGTTTTTAATGCCATTTTAAATTCCCGTTGTTAGGTCGATACTTTGACCTTTTTTAAGAGTTATAATTGCTTTTTTAAATCCAGAAACTTTAACTTTTCTTCCCCTGGTTAATTTAGTTCTACTTTGTTTATTTATTATATTAATTTTAGTAACATTAACTTTGAAAATTTTTTCGATGTTATTTTTTAGATTTTTCTTATTAGCGTTAGAAGGAACTTTAAAGACTATTTTATTATGCTCAGATAAGCTTGTGGATTTTTCTGTAACTAAAGGTGATAAAATTTTATCGTATAAATGAATTTTTTCCATTTTAAGCATACCTCTTTTCAAGTTCTTTTACAGAAGACTCTGTAAATACAACCTTTTTAAATTTAATTATATCAAAAGCACTGAAATGATTAATGTCTGTAACCTTGATATTTGGAATATTTCTTATCGATTTTTCAACGTTATCTTTAGAATTTTTATCTAAAATTATTATTGAATTAGAAATTTGAAATTTTTTAAGAATAAGATTCATTTCTTTTGTTTTTTTTATTTTTGAGTCAAAATCACTGAATACTATTAAATTATCATTTTTTATTTTATCACTTATTAATGAAGCTATACTTTGTTTTTTTTCACTCTTATTTAATTTTCTTTTTTTGTAAGACAGTTCTCCTTTAGGGCCATGAGCTACACCTCCACCAACAAAGATTGGGGCTTTTCTACTTGCGTGTCTAGCATTTCCAGTTCCTTTTTGTGCATAAATTTTTGATGTAGGTCCTGAAACTTCATTTTGCTGTTTTGTTTTAGCATGTCTTCCTTTGTAATTAGCATTTGTTTTGTACAAAACTGTATTAACTAGTCTTTTGTTTATTTTTGCAGAAAAAATTTTATCTAAAACTTCAATAGAACTTTTTTTGCCATCTAAATTTAATTTATCTAATTTCATTATTTTTTCTTTTTCTCTGGAGTTTTCTTAGCTAGTTCAGTAGCTTTAATTTTTTCACTAATAGTCATTTTTTTTATATTTTTTACTGCTCCTTTTACAAGCACTTCTGAATTTTTTGCACCAGGTATTGACCCTTTTAAATAAAGCAGTTCATTTTCTAAATCTGTTTTAATAATTTCAATATTTTGCATAGTTCTTAATTTATCACCCATGTGTCCAGCCATTTTTTTTCCTTTAAAAACTTTACCTGGATCTTGTCTTTGACCTGTTGATCCATGCGATCTATGAGAAATTGAAACCCCATGAGTTGCTCTTAAACCTCCAAAATTATGTCTTTTCATAGCACCAGCAAAACCTTTTCCAATAGTTTTTGATCTAGTGTCTACAAATTTAATGTCTTTAAAAATTTCTAGACCAAACTCATTACCTTCTTTAAAATTTTCAGTACTTGCAACTCTAAATTCTTTAAGTTTATTTTTAGCCTCTGTATTTTTTTTTGCAAAATAACCCTTCATTGCTTTAGATAATTTTGAACTTTTTATTTTACCATATCCAAGTTGAACAGCTTTATAGCCTCTATTCTCTTCATCGATAACTTGTATTACTCTTGCTTTTTCCATTTTTAAAACTGTTACTGGAACTAATTGTCCTGATTTATAAAATTCTCTAGTCATACCAATTTTTTTTCCAATTAAAGCTATTTCATTCATAACTAAATCTTAATCTCCACATCTACTCCTGATGCTAAGTCTAATTTCATTAAAGCTTCGACAGTTTGTGGTGTTGGTTCAATTATATCAATTAATCTTTTATGCGTTCTTGATTCAAATTGTTCTCTGCTTTTTTTATCAATATGTGGAGATCTTAAAACAGTATATCTCTCTATTCTTGTTGGTAATGGAATAGGACCTTTAATAGTAGCACCTGTTCTTTTTACAGTATTTACTATCTCCTCAGTTGAAGCATCTAAAATCTTATTATCATATGCTCTTAGTTTGATTCTAATATTTTGTTTTTCCATTATTATCCCGCTATCTTTTTAGTTACTTCGTCTTGAACATTTTGTGGAACTTTTGAATAATGATCAAAAAACATTGAGTATTGAGCTCTACCTTGAGACATTGATCTTAAATTATTTATATATCCAAACATATTAGCAAGAGGAACCATTGCTGTTATTACAGTAGCATTTCCTCTTTGTTCTTGAGTGCTTATTTGGCCTCTTCTACTATTAAGATCACCAATAACATCTCCCATATAATCTTCAGGAGTAACAACTTCAACTCTCATAACAGGCTCTAATAATTTCAATGTACCTTTTGTACATGCTTCTTTAAAACATGCTCTACTGGCTAGCTCGAAAGCCAAAACACTCGAGTCAACATCATGGTGTAGTCCATCTAAAATTGTGACTTTGTAGTCTATCATTGGAAATCCAGCTAAGATTCCACCATCAGAGATTGTTTCAATACCTTTTTCAACTCCAGGAATAAATTCTTTTGGAATAGCACCACCTTTAATTTTACTTTCTACTAATCTACCAGCGCCCGGTTCTTGAGGTTCTACTAAAAGTTTTACTTTAGCAAATTGTCCAGCTCCACCACTTTGTTTTTTGTGTGTATATTCAACTTCAGAAGCATTTTCTAACGTTTCTCTATAAGCAACTTGAGGAGCTCCTACATTAGCCTCAACTTTAAATTCTCTTTTCATTCTATCAACAATAATATCTAAGTGAAGCTCGCCCATACCTTTAATTATTGTTTGGCCTGACTCTTCGTCAGAAGTTACTCTGAATGAAGGATCTTCTTTTGCAAGTCTACCTAGTGCTTCTCCCATTTTTTCTTGATCAGCTTTAGTTTTAGGTTCAACAGCAATTTCAATAACTGGATCTGGGAATTCCATTGGTTCTAATAAAACTGGTTTTTCTTCATCACAAAGTGTATGCCCGGTTATTGTATATTTTAAACCTGCTAAAGCTACAATATCTCCAGCATTAGCCTCTTTTATATCTTCTCTTGAATTGGCGTGCATTAAAAGCATTCTTCCAACTCTTTCCTCTTTTTCTTTGGATGAATTATAAATACCAGTTCCTGTTTTAATTGTTCCAGAATAAACTCTAATAAAAGTTAGGGAACCTACAAATGGGTCATTAGCAACCTTGAAAGCTAAAGCTGAAAAACCAGCGTTATCTTCGAATTTCATTTCAATTTCATCTTCAGAGCCAGGTTTTGTTCCTTTAATAGAGCCAATATCTATAGGACTCGGCAAGTAGTTTATGACAGCATCTAGTAAAGGTTGGACACCTTTGTTTTTAAATGCTGAACCCGTCAAAATGGGTACAAAACTAAAATTTAATGTTCCTTTTCTTATACATTTAACAAGATCTTCCTCTTTAATTTCATCTCCATTTAAATAAGACTCCATTAATTTCTCATCTTGTTCAACAGCCATCTCTACTAATTCTGTTCTATATTTTTGAGATATTTCTTTTAAATCATCTGGAATTTCTTTGTATTCCCATTCAGCTCCTAACGCTTCATTTTTCCAAACTTGAGCTTTCATTTTAACTAAATCTACAACACCAGTTAGTGAAGATTCTATTCCAATTGGGACCTGTATTGGTAAAGGTTTAGCACCAAGTCTATCTCTAATCATATCTACACATCTAAAGAAATCAGCACCAGTTCTATCTAATTTATTAACAAAACAAATTCTTGGAACTTTATATTTGTCAGCTTGTCTCCAAACTGTTTCTGACTGAGGTTCTACTCCGGCAACACCATCAAATACTGCAACCGCTCCATCTAAAACTTTAAGTGATCTCTCTACTTCGATCGTAAAATCTACGTGTCCTGGAGTATCAATTATATTAATTCTGTGATCTTGCCAAAAACAAGTAGTAGCAGCTGAGGTTATTGTTATACCTCTTTCTTGTTCTTGTTCCATCCAATCCATTGTTGCTGCACCATCATGGACTTCACCAATTTTATGACTTTTTCCTGTGTAATACAAAACTCTTTCAGTTGTTGTTGTTTTACCAGCATCTATATGTGCCATGATCCCAATATTTCTATATTTGTCTAAAGTATGAGTTCTAGGCATAATATTTTACCATCTAAAATGTGCAAAAGCTTTGTTTGATTCAGCCATTTTATGCACATCCTCTCTTTTTTTTACTGCAGCACCTTTTTTTTCATATGCATCATAAAGTTCATTAAAAATCTTGTCTGACATATGTTTATCTTTTCTTTTCCTTGCTGAGTCTATTAACCATCTTATGGCTAATGCTTGTGCTCTTTTGCTTTTAACTTCAACAGGAACTTGATATGTTGCTCCACCGACTCTTCTTGATCTTACTTCCACAGTTGGTTTAATATTATTAATTGCTTCATTAAAAATATTTATTGGTTCATCTTTTGTTTTAGTTTTAATCTTTTCTATTGCATCATAAACTATTTTTGAAGCAACACCTCTTTTACCATCATACATAATATTATTTATCAGTTTTGGAATTATAGTTGAGTTAAATTTTGGATCAGGAATAATTTTTTTTTTTGGTTGAGTTTTTTTTCTAGACATTATTATTTCCCTTTTTTAGTTCCGTATAAAGATCTTCTTTTTTTTCTATTCGCAACACCTTGAGTATCTAAATTACCTCTCAAAATATGATAACGAACTCCAGGTAAGTCTTTAACTCTACCACCTCTTATTAACACAACAGAGTGTTCTTGAAGATTATGACCTTCTCCTGGAATATAGGCTGTTACCTCAAAACCATTAGATAATCTTACTCTAGCAACTTTTCTTAAAGCTGAATTTGGTTTTTTTGGAGTAGTCGTATAAACTTTTACACATACACCTCTTTTTAAAGGTTGTTTCTGTAATGCAGGAACTTTGTTCCTCGCAATTGGTCTGGCTCTTTTTTTTCTTAACAACTGATTAATAGTTGGCATAAAATTTTTTAAATTAATTATATTTTTGAATGAAATAACTGACAGGTTATTCATGGCAGCGTTTAGTGTCTAAAGTTAACACTACATTCCAACCAAAAACACCGCCAAAATACTTATTAATTTGACTTTGTCAAACTAAAACTAGATAGACGACCGGTTATTTTTATTGATTTACCTGGTTTTCAGGCTGCTCGATCTTCTCTTGATCAGATAGAAACTTGTTATCATCTTCAAGAGCTTTTTTGTTCCACTTATTCTTAATATTACCAGTTCCAGCTGGAACTAATCTGCCAACTATAACGTTTTCTTTTAAACCATTTAATGGGTCAACTTTACCTTTTATTGCAGCGTCCGTTAAAACTCTTGTTGTTTCTTGGAATGAAGCAGCAGAAATAAATGACTCGGTTTGTAGTGATGCTTTGGTAATCCCCATTAGTACTCTTTCGCCTGTCGCTGGAGTTTTTCCATCAGCTTTTAATTTCTCATTTACATTGTCAAATTTTATTCTGTCAATAATTTCTCCCGGAAGATAAGATGAATCTCCAGTAGTTTTTACTTCAACTTTTTTTAGCATTTGTCTTAAAATAGTTTCAATGTGCTTATCATTGATTATAACACCTTGAAGTCGATAAACTTCTTGAACTTGATTAACAAAATACTCTGTTAATTCTTTTATACCCAAAATACGTAATATATCGTGAGGTAAAGGTTGACCATCTAATAAATATTCACCTTTTTTAATTCTTTCACCTTGGTTAAAATTAATATGTTTTCCTTTTGGAATTAAATAATTTGATGGTTCAGCACCGTCCTCAGGTACTATAGATACTCTTTGTTTGCCTCTTACTTCTTTACCAAAAACAACTTGACCATCATTTTCTGCTATTATTGCACTATCTTTTGCTTTTCTTGCTTCAAATAGTTCTGCTACTCTTGGTAAACCACCGGTGATATCTTTTGTTTTAGTTGTTTCTTTAGGCAATCTAGCAATTACATCTCCAGCAGAAACGTTTTGACCATCTTTAACAGATAAAATTGAGTCAGGTACTAAGTAATATCTAGCTTCATTGTCGTCAGCTTTTTTTATTACATTGCCCTTTTCATCTCTTAAAGTTATTCTTGGTTTTAAGTCTGAACTTTTAGATTGTGATCTCCAATCAATGACTGATTTTGATGATATACCGGTTGCATCATCTGTTGTTTCTTGAATTGAAACTCCATCTATTAAATCTACAAAACCCGCAATACCACTTTTTTCTGCAATAACAGGAGTTGTATACGGATCCCATTCACAAATCTTTGTATTTGCTTTAACTTTATCACCGTTTTTAAAAAATACTTTTGAGCCATAAGCTACTTTGTAAACTGCTATTTGTACTCCATTATCATCCTCAATCGAAAGTTGGGTATTTCTACCCATAACAATTAAATTTTTCTTTGAATCTTCTAAAATATTAGAATTTAGTATCTTTAAAGTACCTTCACTTTTGCTTACTATTTGAGAATCTTGTTTTACTGAAGCTGTACCACCAACGTGGAACGTTCTCATAGTTAATTGAGTACCCGGCTCTCCAATTGATTGTGCTGAAATCATTCCAATTGCTTCTCCAACGTGAACCATTTTTCCTCTAGATAAATCTCTTCCATAGCAAGTAGAGCAAACACCTTCTTTTGAACTACATGTCATCACTGAATAAACTTTTATAGATTTTACTCCAGCTGAGTCTATTAGATCACATCCAGCTTCATCAATCATCGTAGATTTTTTAATTACAACTTCACCTGATATTGGATTTTTTATGTCAGCAGCAGAGACTCTACCTAATGATCTCTCAGATAAACTTACAACAACATTTCCACCTTCTAATATCTCTGATAATTCAATAAAACCAGGATTATCACAAGAAACTTTTGTTATTGTTAAATCTTGAGCAACATCACAAAGTCTTCTTGTAAGATATCCAGAACTTGCAGTTTTAAGTGCTGTATCAGCCAATCCTTTTCTGGCTCCATGAGTAGAATTAAAATACTCTAGCGCAGTTAATCCTTCTTTAAAATTTGAAGTAATTGGACTCTCAATAATTTCTCCTGATGGTTTAGCAATTAAACCTCTCATACCTGCTAATTGTTTCATCTGTGCAGCCGAACCTCTTGCGCCACTATCAGCCATCATAAACACTGAGTTAATTTTTAATCCCTCAGATGTTTTTTCTGTAGCTGAAATACCTTTCATCATTTCTCCAGCAACTTTATCTGTACATTTAGACCAAGCATCGACAACTTTATTGTATTTTTCACCTCTGGTGATCAAACCTTCAGCATATTGTGTTTCATAATCAGCAATTAATTTTTTAGTATCATCAATTAATTGAGTTTTGTTTGCTGGAATAACTAGATCATCTTTACCAAATGAAATTCCAGCTTTAAATGCATGTTTAAATCCTAAGTCTTTTAACTTGTCACAAAAAATAACAGTCGTTTTTTGACCACAAAACCTGAAAACTATATCGATTATTTCTGAAACTGTTTTTTTAGGAAGTAATCTATCAATTAATGAAAATTTAATATTATTATTTTTTGGTAATAAATTTGCTAATAAAAATCTTCCTGCAGTCGAAGTATATTTTTCAAATTTTCTATTTCCTTTTTCATCGATAGTTTCAAACCTTGAAATTATTGTGCTATGAACATTTATTTGTCCTGATGAAAGAGCAAACTCAATTTGATCAGCATCGATGAAATATCCAGCAGGTTTGTCAGTAACTGGTTCTTGTGACAAATAATAAATTCCCAAGATCATATCCTGACTAGGTACAATAATAGGTTTACCATTAGATGGAGATAAAATATTATTTGTAGATAGCATTAATATCCTTGCTTCTAATTGGGCTTCCAAACTTAAAGGAACGTGAACAGCCATTTGGTCACCATCAAAGTCAGCATTAAATGCAGCGCAGGTTAGTGGGTGTAATTCGATTGCATCTCCCTCAATTAACTTTGGTTCAAACGCTTGAACTCCAAGTCTGTGTAAAGTTGGTGCTCTATTAAGTAATACCGGATGTTCTCTTACAATAAGTTCTAAAGCATCCCATACAGCATTAGTTTCCTTTTCAACTAACTTTTTTGCCTGTTTAATTGTAGATGCTAGGCCTAATTTATTTAATCTTGCATATAAAAATGGTTTAAATAACTCTAGTGCCATTTTTTTCGGTAAACCACATTCATGTAATTTTAAATCAGGACCAACTACTATTACTGAACGACCTGAGTAGTCTACTCTTTTACCAAGTAAATTTTGTCTGAATCTTCCTTGCTTGCCTTTTAACATTTCTGCTAAAGATTTTAATGGTCTTTTGCCTGTTCCTGTAATTACTCTGCCTCTTCTTCCATTGTCAAAAAGCGCGTCTACCGACTCTTGAAGCATTCGTTTTTCATTTCTAATAATAATATCTGGAGCTTTAAGATCCATTAATCTTTTTAAACGATTATTTCTATTAATCACTCTTCTATAAAGATCGTTAAGATCTGAAGTTGCAAATCTTCCACCGTCAAGAGGAACTAATGGTCTTAACTCTGGTGGAATAACAGGTACAACTGTCATAATCATCCATTCAGGTTTTTGACCTGTCTCAATAAATGACTCTATTAACTTCAATCTTTTAATTGCTCTTTCTTCATTAACTTTAGATTTGGTTTCTTTAATATAATTAACTAAATTTTTTCTCTCAGATTCTAAATCTAAACTTTTTAGCATTTCAAGGACAGCTTCAGCTCCAATTCCAGCAGTAAAAGCTTCCTCACCATATTCATCCTGATATTTTGCCAATTCTTCTTCATTTAAAAGTTGATTTTTTTGTAAACTTGTTAAACCAGGTTCAATGACTATAAAATTTTCAAAATACAAAACTCTTTCAACTTCTTTGAGTTTCATATCTACAGCTAATGCTATTCTACTTGGTAATGATTTTAAAAACCAAATATGTGCAACTGGTGTAGCTAAATTTATATGACCCATTCTTTCTCTACGTACATTCGATTTAGTTACCTCAACACCACATTTTTCACATATAATTCCTCTAAATTTCATTCGTTTATATTTTCCACATAAACATTCATAATCTTTAATTGGACCAAAAATTCTTGCACAGAATAAACCATCTTTTTCAGGTCTAAATGTTCTGTAATTTATTGTCTCAGGTTTTTTTATTTCACCATAAGTCCATGATTTTATCTTTTCAGGGCTAGCTAAAGATATTTTAATACTATTAAAATTTTGAGCTTCAGAAATCTCAGAATTTTTAAATAAATCTGTTAATTCTTTTTTCATAATTAATTAAGCTCCACATTTAGTGCTAATGATTTAATTTCCTTTACAAGGACGTTGAATGACTCAGGTATCCCAGACTCAAAATTTTCTTCACCTTTAACAATAGTTTCGTAGACTTTAACTCTTCCAGCTACATCATCAGATTTTACTGTTAAAATTTCTTGAAGAGTATAAGAGGCTCCATAAGCTTCTAGAGCCCAGACTTCCATTTCACCAAATCTTTGTCCTCCTAGCTGAGCTTTACCACCTAATGGCTGCTGAGTAACTAAACTATAAGGTCCAGTAGATCTAGCGTGAATTTTATCTTCCACCAGATGGTGTAGTTTTAACATGTAGATAATTCCAACAGTAACTGGTCTATCAAATTTTTCTCCAGTTCTTCCGTCCCATAAATATGTCTGACCAGATTTAGGCAAATTAGCTAATTCAAGCATTTCAGTAACGTTAGCTTCTTTCGCTCCATCAAAAACTGGAGTTGAAATAGCTATACCATTCTGTAAATTTTCACAAAGATCTCTAAATTCTGTTTTGCTCAATTTATCGACTTTCTGGTTGAATATTTCTTCTCCATAGACAGATTTTAAGAATTTTTCTATTTTATCGTTTCTTTCAATTTTTTTATTATTTTCATTAACTAAATTTTTAATTTGTTCTCCAAATTCCTTACATGCCCAACCTAAATGGGTTTCAAGTATTTGCCCTACATTCATACGACTTGGAACTCCTAATGGATTTAAAACAATATCAACTGGCCTACCATCTTCTCTATATGGCATATCTTCAACTGGAACAATTTTACTTACCACTCCTTTATTACCATGTCTTCCAGACATTTTATCACCAGGTCTCAATCTTCTTTTAATAGCAACAAAAACTTTAACCATTTTCATTACACTTGGTAATAAATCATCTCCACTTCTAATTTTTAAAACCTTATCCTCAAATCTCTCAATAATGTCTTGTTTCGCTTTGTTGTATTGATCTTTAAGTTGTAATAATGCTGACTCATTTTTAGAATTAGATATAGGTAGTTTAAATAAATCAATAATTGAGATCTTACTAATTGTATCAAAATCTAATTTTGATCCAGTTTCTATATCTTTAATTTTTTTAGTTAAAGTTTCTCCTGACAAAATTTGTGCAGCTCTTTGCTTAATACTTCTTTCTAAGATTTCTTCCTCAACTATTTTATCTTGTTGAACCTGTTCAATTTCTGCTCTTTCAATAGTTATTGATCTCTCATCTTTTTCAATTCCATGTCTGTTGAACACTCTTACATCAACAACTGTCCCACTACTTCCTCTTGACATTCTTAGAGAAGTATCCGTAACATCAATAGCTTTTTCACCAAAAATTGATCTTAATAATTTTTCTTCTGGCCCAGAAGCTGAGTCTCCTTTTGGAGTAACTTTTCCAACCAAAATATCACCAGCATTTACCTCAGCACCAATATAAACAACTCCTGACTCATCTAAGTTTTTTAATGCTTCCTCGTTAACATTTGGGATGTCTCTTGTTATTTCTTCTTCTCCTAGTTTTGTATCTCTGGCCATAATTTCATATTCAACTATATGAACTGAAGTAAATACATCATCAGTTACACATCTTTCAGAAATTAATATTGAATCTTCGAAATTGTAACCTTGCCAAGGCATAAAAGCTACTGTAACATTTTTTCCTAAAGCTAATTCACCAAGTTTTGTAGATGGTCCATCAGCAATTATATCACCAATTTTAACTTTATCTCCAACTCTGACTAAAGGTCTCTGATTAATACATGTGTTTTGGTTTGATCTTTTAAATTTTTGTAAATTATAAATATCAACACCTGATTTAGTAAAATCAGTTTCCTCTGTAACTTTAATTACAATTCTCTTACCATCAATTTTATCCACTATACCGTCTCTTTTTGCTACTATAGTAACTCCAGAGTCCAACGCCACATCACTTTCAATACCAGTTCCTACCAGTGGTGCTTCTGGTTTTAATAATGGAACAGCTTGCCTCATCATATTTGAGCCCATTAAAGCTCTATTTGCATCATCATTCTCTAGAAATGGAATCAAAGAAGCAGCAACTGATACTAATTGTTTTGGTGATACGTCAATATAATCGATTGTCTCTGGCTTAGCTAAAAGAAAATTTAAATTTTGTCTGCATGATACTAATTCTTCTACAATTTTTGCGTTCTTATCAATTTTGGTATTTGCTTGTGCAATAGTAAATTTTGTTTCTTCCATAGCTGAAAGGTATTCTACTTTGTCTTGAACTATACCGTCCTTAACTCTTTTGTACGGACTTTCAATAAAACCGTATTTGTTAATTTTTGCATAAGTTGAAAGACTGTTTATTAATCCAATATTTGGACCTTCTGGAGTTTCAATTGGACAGATTCTTCCATAATGAGTTGGATGAACATCTCTTACTTCAAAACCAGCTCTTTCTCTTGTTAATCCTCCTGGTCCTAAAGCAGAAACTCTTCTTTTATGTGTAATCTCTGATAATGGATTAGTTTGATCCATAAACTGAGAAAGTTGTGAGCTAGCAAAGAAATCCTTTAGCGAAACTGTGAGAGGTTTTGCGTTTATTAAATCTTGAGGCATCGCAGACTCAATATCTAAAGTCGTCATTTTTTCTTTAATCGCTCTTTCCATTCTATAAACGCCAATACGAGCTTGATTTTCAACTAATTCACCAACTGATCTTACTCTTCTATTTCCTAAATGATCAATGTCATCAACATCATCTTTACCATCTCTTAGATCTAACATTTTATGAATAATGGCTATTATATCATCATTTCTTAAAATCGTAATTTTATCAGAGCACTCTAGATTCAATCTTGAATTCATCTTTACCCTACCTACGTCAGATAAATCATATCTATCAGAACTAAAAAATAAATTATTAAAAATTTGTGTAGCTATTTCAATTGTTGGAGGCTCACCAGGTCTCAACATTTTATAAATTTCTGTAATAGCCTCATCTTTATTATCATTTTTATCATTAAGAACTGTGGTAAGTAAATACGGTCCTTTGTTAATTGAATTTGTAATTGATATATTTAAAGTATTAACGTTAGCATCTAAAATTTGTTGAATATTTGTATCATTTAATTCTGTTCCAATTCTAAATACGCCATCTTCTTCATCATTAATTTTTATATCTTCGTGTAAAAATTTACCAAATAAAGACTCTCTTGATACAAAAATATCTTTTAAACCATCATTAGATAACTTTTTAGCATTTAAAAAATTTATTTTTTCACCTAATTTGATTACAACTTTCCCAGATTTAGCATCTATCACTTCCTCAGAAAAATTTTTAGCTTTATAGTTTTCTGGATTAAATTTTGTTTTCCATTTACCAACTTTTGAGTCAAATATGTATTTTTCACTTTCATAAAATTCATTTACAATTTCTGATTTTGAATACCCAAGAGCTAATAATAGAGTTGAGGTAAATATTTTTTTCTTTCTATCTATTTTAAAATATAAAAAATCTTTTACGTCATATTCAAAATCAAGCCATGAACCTCTATTAGGTATAACTCTGCAATTAAATAAAAGTTTACCACTAGCATGTGTTTTTCCTTTATCATGATCAAAAAAAACTCCTGGACTTCTATGCATTTGGTTAACAACGACTCTTTGAACTCCATTAGTAATAAAAGTTCCACTATTAGTCATCATTGGGACTTCGCCCATGTAAACCTCTTGTTCTTTAGCTGATAGTATATCTTTTGTGTTATTTTCTTGGTTTATTTCATAAACAACTAATCTTAATGTGCATTTTAAAGCAGAGGAATATGTCAAACCTCTAGCTATACATTCTTCAACATCAAATTTTGGTTTTTCTAATCTGTATGAAACATACTCTAAAGTAGCTTTATCATTTAAGTCTTCTATTGGAAAAATGCTTTTAAATACTCTATCAAAACCCTTAGTTAAGTCACCAGCTTCGGGGTTAAAAAATGTTAATTCATCGTATGAATTTTTTTGCACCTCTATAAGATTTGGAATCGATAAACTTTCTTTAAGCTTACCAAAACTTTTTCTAATATTCTTTTTTTCAGTAAAAGATATTTGCATCTATGTACAATACTGATTAAATATTAAATTAATCAGTACTTAAAAATTTCCTATTAATTTATTTAAGTTCTACTTTCGCGCCTGCAGCTTCTAATTTAGTTTTAATTTCTTCAGCTTCTTTCTTTGGTACGCCTGTTTTAACTTCTTTAGGGGCACCCTCTACTAAATCTTTAGCTTCTTTAAGTCCTAATGAAGTAGCAGCTCTTACTTCTTTAATAACATTAATTTTTTTATCACCAGCAGAAACTAACATGATTGTAAAATCATCTTTATCCTCTGCTGCTGCTGCACCAGCTGCTGCGGGAGCTGCTGCTGCCATAGGTGTTACACCCCATTTTTCTTCTAATTGTTTTGAAAGATCTGCTGCTTCAGCAACAGTCAAACTTGATAAATCTTCTATAATTTTATTTAGGTCAGGCATATAATCTACTCTTTAGGTTGTGTTTCAGAATTTTCTGTGGGTAAACTACTCATTTTTTCCGATCGTGCAAGCAAAATACTAACCAATTTTGAAGCAGAAGCATTCAAAATACCCACAATATTAGCTCTCGCTTCATCTAATGTTGGTAAATTAGCGACATTCATCACTCCAGCTTGATCTAAAATCTCATTTTCCATCATTCCACCGATTAATTTTAGATTCTCGTTATCTTTTGCAAATTTTGATAAAATTCTTGCAGATATGATTGCATCTTCACCAAAAGCTACTGCTGTTGGTCCAGTAAACAAATTTGATAAATCTTTACATTTTGTTTTTTCTAATGCTAGTTTTGTAATTCTATTTTTGGTAATTTTAAAAATTATACCATGTTCTCTCATTTTGGATCTTAATTCATCGAGTTGATTCATAGTTAATCCTTGATAATGAGTAACCATAACAGCTTTACTATTTTCAAACTGAGTTGTTATCTCAGATATATAGTTTTTTTTCTGTTCTTTATTCATCATAATATTAAATATTCTTACCTAACTTAAGTTTATATGAAACTCCCATAGTAGAAGTTATAAAAGCAGATTTTATCAAATCACCTTTTACTGTATTATTAGACTTTTCTTTTTCAAGAGTTTCTAAAATTGCATTAAAATTTTTAATGAGTTTATCATCCCCAAATGATTTTTTGCCAATACTTACACCAATATTTCCATCTTTATCATTTCTAATTTCTGCTTGGCCAGATTTTGCATCTGTAATTGCATTTTTTAAATTTTCAGTTACAGAACCTAATTTAGGATTTGGCATCAAACCTTTTGGTCCCAAAACTTTTCCAAGTTTTGATAATTTAATCATCATTGATGGTGTACAAATTAATTTTTCAAAATTAAGTTCACCCCCTTTAATTTTTTCAATAAAATCATCCCCACCAACTATATCTGCGCCTGCTGATTTTGCTTCTTCTGTTTTTGCATCTTCACAAACAACAGCTACTTTAACTTTTTTTCCTGTACCACTTGGAAGATTTACAACTGTTCTTATGTTAATTTCACTTTTTTTTTGCTTGTTATAAATTTGAAAACTTAAATCTACAGACTCATCAAATTTTGTTGTACAGTTTTTTTTAACTATAGGTAAAACTTTTTCAATAACTTCAGGGGCGTGTTCCAAAGTTTTTTCTGGTAATTTTTTATATCTTTTTGAAACCATAATTAATCTTTTACCTCGATACCCATTGATCTAGCTGAACCTGCTATTATTTTCACAGCTTGTTCTAGATCCAGAGCATTTAAATCATTCATTTTTTGTTTTGCAATCTCCTCTGCTTGTTTTTTTGTAATAGATGCTACAATATTTCTTCCAGGTTCTTGTGATCCACTTTTAAGTTTAGCAGCTTCTCTAATGAAAAATGATGCTGGTGGTGATTTAATCTTAAAATCAAATTTTTTGTCTTTATAGACCGTAATCTCTACTGGAACTGGTTTTCCTGCCAAAGATTTTGTTTTGTCATTAAAAGCTTTACAAAATTCCATTATGTTTACACCTCTTTGACCAAGTGCTGGCCCAACTGGCGGAGCAGGATTAGCTTGACCACCTTTAATTTGTAATTTTATAAACCCACTAATTTCTTTTTTTGCAGCCATTATATCAACTTACTTTCTCCACTTGATTATATTCTAAATCAACTGGTGTCGGTCTTCCAAATATAGAAACGGAAACCTTAAGTCTAGACTTTTCTTCATCTATTTCCTCAACCATTCCACTAAAAGATGCAAATGGTCCGTCTATAACTTGTACTTTTTCACCGACGATGTACTCTATAGCAGATTTTGGTTGAGCTACACCATCTTTTATTTGACCTAATATTTTATCTATTTCTTTATCTGATACTGGTACAGGCATTCCTTTTGTGCCTAAAAAACCACTTACACGCTTTATGTTTTTTATCATATGGTAAATGTTATTATCCATTTCACTTTTAATTAAAACATAACCTGGAAAATACTTTTTTTTTCTTTGAATTCTTTTGCCTCTTTTTACTTCAGTTACATCGTGAGTAGGAACAATTATTTCCTCAATTTTGTCTGAAATCTTTGCTTTATCAGCCTCTTCTTTTATAAGACCTGCAACTTTATTTTCAAAACTTGAGTGAGACTGTACAATATACCAATTTTTCATTAAATACTCACTTTAAGTAAAATTTCTAAAAAAAATTTTAAGACCTGATCTAATAAAAGAAAAAACAAAGACATTACTACAGCCATAGCAAATACCATTAAGGCACCTTGAAGAGTTTCTTTTCCAGTTGGCCAAGATACTTTAAAAGCTTCCTGTTTAACTTCTTGAATAAATTTAATCGGGTTTTTCATAATGTTTAAAAGCTTAATTGGCAGGAGCGGAGGGACTCGAACCCTCAGCCTCCGGTTTTGGAGACCGGCGCTCTACCAATTGAGCTACACTCCTATATAGAGCTTACTCTATAATTTTAGTTACTACTCCAGCTCCAACAGTTCTACCACCTTCACGAATAGCAAAATTTAATTTTTCTGACATTGCGATTGGTGTAATTAATTTAACTGTAAATTTAGCATCATCACCTGGCATAACCATTTCTGTTCCAGATGGTAATTCTACTTCTCCAGTTACGTCTGTTGTTCTAAAATAAAACTGTGGTCTGTACTTAGTAAAGAAAGGTGTGTGTCTTCCACCCTCTTCTTTTTTAAGCACATAAGCCTGAGCTTCAAATTTAGTATGTGGTGTAACAGATCCTGGTTTACAAAGAACTTGACCTCTTTCAATATCAGTTCTTTCAACTCCTCTTAAGAGGACACCAACGTTATCACCCGCTTCACCAGAATCTAAAAGTTTTCTAAACATTTCTACTCCAGTACAAACTGATTTTTTAGTTTCTCTAATACCAATTATTTCAATTTCATCACCAGTTTTAAGTACACCTGACTCAACTCTTCCTGTTGCAACTGTACCTCTTCCTGAAATTGAAAAAACATCTTCAACAGGCATCAAGAAAGGTTTATCAACTTCTCTAGTAGGCTGTGGAATAAAGTCATCAACTGCTTTCATTAATTCTAAAATTGAATTTTTTCCTATTTCATCATCTTTTTTTTCAACAGCTGCTAAAGCTGAACCTTTAATGATTGGAGTTTTTTCTCCAGGATATTTATAAGAAGTTAAAAGTTCTCTTATTTCTTCCTCTACAAGATCTATCATTTCTTTATCATCAACTTGATCAACTTTATTTAGATAAACAACGATAGCAGGAATTCCAACTTGTCTTCCTAAAAGAATATGTTCTCTAGTTTGTGGCATTGGACCATCGGCAGCATTAACTACTAAAATAGCACCATCCATTTGAGCAGCACCAGTGATCATGTTTTTAACATAGTCAGCGTGACCTGGGCAATCTACGTGTGCGTAGTGTCTTTTTTCTGTTTCATATTCAACGTGCGCAGTAGAAATTGTAATTCCTCTTTCTTTTTCTTCAGGAGCTTTATCAATTTGATCATACGCTACAGCTTTAGCACCACCAGCTTCTGCTAAAACATTTGTAATAGCTGCAGTTAAAGTTGTTTTACCGTGGTCGACATGACCAATTGTACCGATGTTACAATGCGGTTTATTTCTTACAAATTTTTCTTTTGACATTACTTATATTCCTCACATTTCTTTTTTTTTAATAATTTTAATCTTGGAGCGGGTAAAGGGAATCGAACCCTTACATCCAGCTTGGAAGGCTAGCGTTCTACCATTGAACTACACCCGCACAACCCCAAGAGTATCACTCCAGTGTTATCTAAAAATTTATTGAATGGTGGAGGGGGAAAGATTCGAACTTTCGAAGACCGAAGTCAACGGGTTTACAGCCCGCCCCATTTGACCGCTCTGGAACCCCTCCCTTAGGGGAAGTGTCCCCTTGTTCAATAAAGCTTCAAACAACAAGCGTTTTATATATTTTATTTACCTAAATGCAACACGTGATTTAATAGGATAATATCAAAAAAAACGTGTAAAATAGAGGTAATTTTATGAATAAATCATCATTTTTTATCATTGGCCAGCATGCGGTAATGGAAGCTCTCAGAAATGAAAAAAGAAAGGTTTTAAGAGTGTTTCTTACTGAAGAAAGTAAAAAAAATATCCACAGAAAAAATCCAAATAAAAATTTATTAGATGATGTGAAAGTATATTTTAAAACTAAAAAAGAATTAGATAAATATAGTACTAAAGAAAATTTACTCCACCAAGGATACGTTGCTGAAATAGAACACCTTGAAAAGCCAGTGTTGAAAGAATTTATAAAAGAAAATGATGATATCAATTTAGTTTGTTTAGATGGAGTAACAGATCCTAGAAATATAGGATCTTTAATTAGAAGTGCTGTCTCATTTAATATTGATGGGATTTTGATTAAAGAAAGAAACTTTCCAAGTGAAAGTAAACTTATGTATAAGGCTGCGAGTGGAGCGATTGAGTATATAAACATTTTTGAAGTATCAAACATCAATTCAACTCTGAAAAACTTAAAAGATAAAAATTTTTGGATTTATGGTTTTGATGGAAATGGAAAAAAGAATTTTACTGATATAGAGTGGAAAGGTAATAATATCCTTGTGTTTGGATCTGAGGGTTTTGGCATGCATCAACATACTTCCAAATATGCTGATTTTTTAGTTAAAATAGATATAAGTAAGAAAGTAGAAAGCCTAAACATATCTAATAGTGCAGCGATTGTATTTCATTATTTAAGTTACCTAAAAAAAAAGAGTTGATTAATTGATAAATAGTTAATAATTATTGCGCATGCCCTTGTAGCTCAGCTGGTAGAGCAATTGATTTGTAATCAATAGGTCCGCGGTTCGAATCCGTGCGGGGGCACCATCAATCAATAAAATCAACGTTAAATTTTTTTCAGAATTTTAGTTTTAGTCAAATTTCTTTAGTGAGTGTGACGCTAGTGTGACGTGGGTGTGATGTGATCAAGTGGTCATTTATTTTTTCTTTTTTCTTTTTGCCAGAGTATAAAAAACAATAAAATTAATACTGGCTGTATAATGACAAATATAACTATGTTTGCTAATTCATAACCCATACCAGTTATCTGTCCAATGATCTCCAGTACAGAAACACACCAATTAAAAAAATTATTAACCATTATTCAATTATAAATTTTGGTCTTTTAATTTGTTGCATTTGCCTGTAGTCACCATTCCATTTGAAAGTGCATCCATAACTATTTCAATACTAGATTTAACTGGTATCATTTTGCTAGTTCTCAACTGGATAAAACCTGTTTTTCTTTTAATTGTAACAACAATTATTCTTTTCATTCCTTCTGCTTTAATTTCAGAACGCCAACTATATTCTTCTTCATCCATCTCCCATAAATCTTCTTCTCCATATTTATTCAAATCGAAAATCGTTGTTGTTTTATCTTCATCATTAAAAACACATTCTAAAATAGGAAGTTTTGAATTTGCTTCACTGCATCCAGTTAACAACAAACCCAGAACCACGATCCCTAAAAGTTTTTTCATTTAAGAAACTTTATCAATGCATTCTTTTGCGAATTTTTTAACCATTGGGTGCTTAGATAAGTCTGTTCCTTGTGTTTCCGCCAGAAAAATTATCAATTGTTCATCATTGTATTTAGCATCAAATTTATCTGTATAACAAGTGCAGTAAGATTTCCAAAATTGTGTTTTATCACTTGCGCTGAAACACCCGTTAAAAATTGCATTCCAAAAATCATTACTTATCGCTAACAAAGGATTTGCTAAAAAAAAAGATAAAAAAATTAATATAAATATTTTTTTCATTAATCTAGGCCAACTAATCTTCTACATTTGGTTATTACAAAATTTACAACATCATTATATGTTGAACCTCCCTCACCTTGTACTAAATTAATCAAAGAAGTGTCATTATAATTTGTGTCAAAATGATCTGCACTGCATTTACAATAATTTTTTGTTGTTTCGTAACTATAGTTAGCTTTTGCTGCTTCAAGCATACAACCGTCAAATAACTCATTGTAATAACTTTTGCTTATTTTGCTGTAACTAATATTTCCAAATAAAAATGATATAAAAAAGATTGCTAAAAATTTTTTCATTTAAGAAGTTTCTCTTCGTAATTGCTCAATTTTAATCTTCTTTTGTAGACTTTTGTTTTGATCATATAATAGATTAAATTTTATTTTTTGATTAGTTGCAATAATTATATTCTTAGCATTTCTAACCTCAATATTGTCAGCTACAGCGCTTATCGGTCTTTTTTTAGGATTTAAATTTTTAATAACAATTTTTGATTTATCACCTACAATTTTCCCCTTCCATCTTCTAGGTCTAAAAGCACTAATTGGTGATATTGATAATTTTTTAGAGTTTAAACTTAATATAGGTCCATGAACTGATAAGTTATAAGCTGTACTACCTGCTGGAGTAGATACAAGTACACCATCAGAAACTAGTTTTTTAATAACTTGTTTTGAGCCATGATAAATAGATAAAGAGGCTGCCTGTCTGCTTTGTCTTAAAATTGAAACTTCATTAATTGCTATATGTTTCTTAATTTGATTTTTGTTATTTCTAACATGCATTTCTAGTGGTGAAATACTTATTAATTTAGCTTTATTCAAATTTTTAATAATATTTTTTGATGAAAATTTATTCATCAAGAAACCATAATTTCCAGAATTAACTCCATAAAAAGATTTTTTT
>CABXBX010000006.1 GCA_902510495.1 uncultured Pelagibacteraceae bacterium | reverse complement strand
AAATAATTAATTGGAACTTTTAAATAGTTTGAAAGCTGCAATAATCTTATTGAGCTCACTCCATTTGTGCCTTTTTCATATTTTTGTATTTGTTGAAATGTAACGTTGATTGCTTTTGCCACTTTAGTTTGAGTTAAACCCAGTGCTAGTCTTCTAAGCTTTAACTTATTGCCTAAATGCTTATTAAAATTATCTTCCATTAAGACCCCTCTTAATTTTTTAAAAAACTAATTGAACAAGTTTTTAATACCTACTGCAACTATAATCTTTTTTATTTTATAAGAAAAAACGTTACATATAGGAGATATGTCAAGCAATACTTAGGGCAAATATTAAGAAATATTTCTTGAAATTCAGTCTAACTATAGTATCTGGCTCAAAAAAAGTTTGGTTCTATCACTCTTAGGATTAGCAAAAAATTCTTTAGTATCAGCTTTTTCTACTATCATTCCTTCATCCATAAATATCATTTGATCAGCAACTTCCTTAGCAAAACCCATTTCATGAGTAACTACTATCATCGTCATACCTTGTTTTGCTAAATTTACCATAACATCAAGCACCTCTTTAATCATTTCTGGATCTAATGCTGAAGTAGGTTCATCAAAAAGCATAATTTTTGGTTCCATACACAAAGCTCGAGCTATAGCAACCCTCTGTTGTTGACCTCCTGAAAGTTGACCAGGATATTTATAAGCTTGGTCTAATATCTGAACTCTTTCAAGATGTTTTAAAGCTAATTCTTCAGCTTCTTTTTTGGGCATTTTTTTTACCCAAATAGGCGCCAAAGTACAATTATCTAATATTGATAAATGTGGAAATAAATTGAATTGTTGAAATACCATTCCAACTTCAGCTCTAATTTGTTCTATGTTTTTAGTATCTTCTGTAAGTGTTGTTCCATCAACTATAATATCGCCCTCTTGATGTTCTTCTAATCTATTAATGCATCTTATTAATGTTGATTTACCCGAGCCTGAAGGACCACAAACAACAATTTTTTCTTTTGGCTTAACTTCTAAATTTATTCCTTTTAAAACTTGAAAATCTCCAAACCACTTATTCATATTGTTTATTTGAATTATGCTATCTGACATATTTATTATCGATCTGTTTTATATTTTTGTTCTAAATTATAACTATATTTACTCATTGCATAACAAATAATCCAGAAAATTATTGCAGCAAAAACATAGCCTTCCATAGCAAATCCTAACCATTCTGGATTAGTTTTAGCTAAATTCAACATTCCTACTATTTCTAAGAGACCAACTACAAAAATTAATGGTGTATCTTTAACTAAAGCTAAAAATGTATTTGCTATACCAGGTATAACTAACTTTAAAGCTTGAGGTAAAATTACAAATATGTGCATTCTCCAATAACCCATACCTAATGATTTTGCAGCTTCATACTGACCTCTAGGAAGTGCTTGTAGTCCTCCTCTAATAACTTCTGCAACATATGCTGCCTCAAATAATGAAATAGCTATTATACATCTTACCAATTTATCTATAAAAAAATCCGCTGGCAGAAACATTGGAAACATTACAGCTGACATAAATAAAACTGTAATTAATGGAACGCCTCTCCAAAATTCAATAAAACCTACAGATATGTATCTTATCAATGGAAATCCTGATCTTCTACCAAGAGCAAAAGCCATACCTATTGGAAAACAAAAAATTAAGCAGAAGAATGAAATTATAAAAGTTAACGACAAACCGCCCCAGGCCCCAGTTTCAACCCAATTCAATCCATCTAATTTTCCTAATTCAATTAATTCTTCATAAAATATGAAATATTTCAATAAAACATAAAGAGCAAAAGGAACTATTAAGAAATAATAGAACTTGAACTTACTTGGAATGAAAAAACCAATAATGATAGATAGAATTGCAGCAATAATTCCATATGAAAAATCAAAGAACACTGGACCACCAGAAATAAAGAAAAATATGAATAAGAAGGCTATAAATGGGTAAATTATAACATAATAAAGTGTTAAATATTTTTTAAATCTTTCAGTAGCAAAAAACCCAACTGAACCAAGTAAAGCTAAAGCTATAAAAGATAAATTAATTCTCCATTGTTCGCCGTTCGGATACATCCCATACATGAATCTTCTCATCCAAACTTTTATATAAGTCCAACACGCACCAGTGCCCGTACAAACATCTTTGGAGTCACCGGCAAAACTAGCATCAATGAAAAACCAACTTAATATAGGTGGAGTCGATTTTAAAATTATAAAAATAATTAACAGTGATAAAATAGCGTTAAAGTTATTGGTATTTATATGTTTGTTTAATAAATCTAAGTGTTTTATTCCACTTAACTCAATTCTAATGAAATAAAGACCAATAAAGCCTAATATTAGTGGTAATAAAAAACTCAAAAAACCAGGTAAAAAACCAGTTAGATTTAAACTAAAAAAAGAGTTTAAAAAAACATCTAAAACACTAACAAAAAACAAGAAAGAACCTAAATATAAGAAAATGTAAAGATTAGACTTATCAGGCTTTAAAAAATTAATTTTAGACACTATTTTTCCTTTATTGCTATTTTATTATTGTACCAATTCATAAATAATGAAATTGAGATACTTAATGATAAATAAGTAAACATTGTAATGGATACTATTTCAATTGCTTTACCAGTTTGCATTAATGCTGTTCCCGCAAAAACTAATACTAAGTCAGGATAAGCTATTGCTGCAGCTAGAGAAGAATTTTTGGTAAGATTTAGATATTGGTTTGTTGTAGGTGGAATTATTATTCTAAGAGCCTGTGGCATTACAACTAATTTCAAAACTTGATTGGGAGTTAATCCAATTGATGCAGCGGCTTCTTTTTGGCCTTTACCAACACCTTGAATTCCTGCTCTTACACATTCTGCTATAAAAGTTGCAGTATATAAAGATAAAGATAATGCTAAAGCAATTAATTCAGGCGGCAAACTTACACCACCATCATAGATAAATGATGTTGTTGCTAGTTGTTTTAAAACAGGAACTTCAAATGATAGTCTTACACCCCCAACTAAAAAACTTAACAGAGGTAAAATTAAAATTAGACCTATTGAAATTAATAAAACTGGTGTTTGCTTACCTTGTGTTTCTTGTAATTTTTTTGCACGAACTCGAATTATTATTATTGAAATAATAGCTGCAGCTAATGAATAAAAGAAAATATCAAAATTTTGCCAAATAAAAGCAGGAACATACCAACCTTTAATTGTTAAAAATGAAATTCCAAACATCGCCTCAGCATCTTGGGGGAGTGGTAATGCTCTTAAAGCAGCAAAATACCAGAAAAATATTTGTAATAGTAGCGGAATATTTCTAAAAAATTCAACATAAAATGCTGCAAACTTGTTGATTAAATAATTTGGTGATAATCGTGCGATACCAACAATTACTCCAAGTATTGTCGCAAAAACTATTCCTATAACTGAAACAAGTATAGTGTTTAGAAGACCTACTAAATATGCTCTAAAATAAGAATGGGATCCATCGTATTCTATTAAAGAAAACTGAACGTCGAATGAAGATTCTTGTGATAAAAAACCAAAACCAAAATCAATACCTCTATTTTCCATATTGACTTGAGCGTTATAAGTAAAAAAACCAAAGACAAGAACGACAGCTATAACTGTCATCAATTGTGGCCCTATATCTTTAAGTTTAAAATTCACTGTGTGGATAATATATGAGTTTATAAAAAAAGGGCTAGAAAAATCTAGCCCTTTTTATGCAATTTATAACTTAAATTATCTTGATGGCGGAACGTATAATATACCACCTTTAGTCCATAATTCGTTTGGACCTCTGTCTGGTAAAATACCAGTGTCAGCTATATTTCTTTTATAACTTTCACCATAATTTCCAACTTGTTTGATAATTCTTAAGTTCCACTCATTATCTAAACCGAATGCTGCACCCATTTCGCCTTCAGCACCAACTAATCTTTTGATTTGTGGGTTATCTGAAGTTTTCATTGAGTCTGCATTAGCTGAAGTAATACCGTATTCTTCTGCTTCAATCATAGTGTTCAAAGACCATCTTACGATATCTTCCCATACTGCATCACCTTGTCTAACAACTGGTCCTAAAGGTTCTTTAGAAATAGTTTCTGGTAGAACAATGTGTTCATCAGGGTTTTTCATTTTAGTTCTTTGAGCAGCTAAACCAGATTTATCAGTAGTGTAAGTATCACATCTACCAGCATCATAAGCAGCTACAACTTCATCAGCTTTTTCAAAAGCAACTGGCTCATAAGAAATTCCTCTTGAATTAAAGAAGTCTCTCATATTTAACTCAGTTGTTGTACCAATGTTTGTACAAGCTGAGATACCATTTTTGAATTGGCTAGTCGAAGTAATACCTGAACTTTTTCTTACCATGAAACCTTGTCCATCGTAAAAGTTCACACCTACGAAAGTAAGACCGATATCAGCATCTCTAGAAAGAGTCCAAGTTGTGTTTCTTGATAAGATATCAATCTCACCAGAAGTTAAAGCTGTAAATCTTTCTTTAGCACTTAGTGGTGTAAACTTAACTTTGTTTGCATCACCTAGTACTGCAGCAGCTACCGCTCTACATACATCAACATCAACACCAGTCCAATTTCCTGCAGCATCAGCATTAGAAAATCCTGGAAGACCTTGAGATACTCCACATCTTACAAAACCCTTCTTTTGAGTGTTTTTAAGTGTTTTAGATTTTTTAGCAGCCATAGACTCTGTTGTAAAAGTGAACAACACAGCTACCATAGCAACTAAAGAAGTTAATTGTTTTAAGTATTTAAACATATTTCTTCCTCTTGTTTATTTATTTGTTAACAAATAATTCAAAATAACTTTTGAATATTCACAATTTAAGCATGTAAGAAAAAACTCTTCAAGATAAATTTAGTAGCATTGATAGATTGTAATAATTCTAGTCAAGTAAAAATTATATAATAAAACACCTAAAAAAAGCTAAATATGGCGCGCCCTGGAGGATTCGAACCTCCGACCCTCGGTTTAGAAAACCGATGCTCTATCCAGCTGAGCTAAGGGCGCAATATATAGATAAGTACATATACAATAATTAACTAATTTTTAAAAAGGAATTTTTTCAATAGAAGTAAAATTGTTAACAGTTCGATTCTGCCGACAATCATAAAGAAAATGAGACAATATTTAGTTAAAAAGTGAAGATTATTAAAACTAAAATCTGATAATCCGTATGATGAAGAGTTTACAGTATTCATTAATGTTAATATTGATAATCTAAATGAGTCTTCAAAATTTATACCACTCACAGTTAAGAAGGTTAAAAGAGTAAAAAGAGAAATAATAAAAATTACAATTGTTAGAAAATATTTATTAATTTCATTAAAATCAAAATTTATTTTAGTAAAAATTAATTTATTCATAAAGATATTTTTTGGTCGACTAAAGGATAAAATTTGATTAAGAGAATATTTAAATAAAGAATAAATCTTAATAAATCTTAATCCAGAACTAGTTGAAAAAAAAGAACCTCCAATAATAACTAAAATTAAATAAATAAAATTTGTATTAGTTTTATTTAGTTCTAATGAAAAACCTATATTAGACATACTACTAGAAATAGCGAGCAAGTTATTTAAAAAATTATCATTAAAACTAAAAAAAAGAAAAAAAATTGTTAAAACTATAATCAAATAAACTATTAGATGTAAATCTTCGTATAAAAAATTTATGTTTCTATTTTTGAAAAAAATTAAATTATAACTAAAAAAAATACTAAAAAAGGATGTGAGCATCAATAGAGATAGGACAATAATTTGAGAATTTTCTTTAATTATATTTGAAAGATCGTTGGTTGGTAAAAACCCACCTGATGAAATTAGAGAGAAAGCTAGATTTAAAGAGTCAAATGTTCTTATCGAAAAGAAATTTAATATTACAAAAATAACCAAAGTAATACCTGAATATAGTAAAAAAATCTTGATAGCTTGTTTTAAGATTTCAGAGCTATTAAATGAAAAAAAATTTGTTAAAGATTTCTTAAAACTTTCGTCATATATATCTATTAGAAAGATAATAGAAAATAAAAAATAAAGTCCACCAATCCATTGGGTTGTTGATCTCCATAAAATTAAGCTTTGATCAATATGTTTTATATTTTCAAATATGGTGAAACCTGTCGAAGTAAATCCTGATATTGTTTCAAAGTATGAATTTATGAAAGTTAAATTATATATACTAAAATAAAACGGTATAGACAAAATCAATGGGATAAAAATAAAGCCAAAAAAAACTGTTAATATCTTATTGAAAATTGATTTTTTTTTTTCTAAGTCATTAATTTTATAAAATAAAATTCCTAATCCTAAAGATGAAAATAAAGTAACATAGTAAGTGTCCAAATTAAGATATAAATTTAAATAATATGAATAGATAAGATTAAAAAAAGATAAAATCGCGATTAAACCAAAAAAAAAACTTAGGTATCTTACTTGTAATCCAAACATTTAATTAAACAGAACTCAATCTAAAAATATTTTCAACAATTGATATAGAGTCTTTTTTTACAACAAAAACGACTCTGTCATCTTTTTTAAAAACAAAATCTGATCTTGGAATAACTACTTTTTTTTCTCTCAACACCGCTCCTATTCTTATTTCTTCAGGAAGATTTGAATTTTTTATTTCTTTATTAATTAGTTCTGATGTTTCAATGATTTCAGCTTCTATTACTTCATACTCACCGTCGGAGATAGTGTATGCATTTTCAATGGTTCCTTTATGTATGTGTTTTAATATACTTGAAACTGTTGTCATTCTTGGATCTATTAAATCATCTATCTTTAAGGAAGATTGGAGAAGAGAGTAGTTTGGTTTATTAATTAAAGCCATAGTTCTTTTGTCCTCTATATCTTTTTGATCTTTGGCAAATTTTTCAACTAAAACACTTACCATCAAATTATCCTCATCGTCATTTGTAAGAGCTAAGACAGTTTCTGATTCTCCTAAGTTAGCTTCAGATAAAACTTCTTCATCGAGCCCATCACCATTAATTACTATTGTATCATTTAATTGACTTGCTAAATATTCAGCTCGTTGTTTATTTTTTTCAACAATTTTTACTCTTACAGTTTCTAGAGTCTCTTCAATATTTTTAGCTAAATTATACCCAATATTTCCTCCACCAATAATTAGAATTTTTTTTGATATTTTTTCTGTATGACCAAAAGCCTCTAAAGTTTCAGCCATTTGTGATGAATTTATTATTACATAAATTTTATCATCTTTTTTAACAGCATCAGTTTTTTTTGGAATAAAGAATTTATTATCTCTGTTAATTCCGATTATATTTGCCTCAAGTTTTGGATATTTGTTAGTTAATTCATCAAATTTTATATCAATCGACTTACAGTCCTCTTTAATCAAAATTTCTAACAATCTAATTTTATTATCTGCGAAAGGAACACTGTCTAATGCACCTGGAGCTTCTAACTTTCTTTGTATAGATTTTGATATTTCTAATTCAGGTGAAATTATTACATCTATTGGTAAGTTTTCTTTGTTATACACTCTTGTAAATCTTGGATTTAAATAATCTTGTGATCGAATTCTCGCTATTTTTTTTGTTATATTAAAAATTGAAAATCCAATTTGGCATATTAACATATTTATCTCATCATTTCTTGTAACAGCAATAATCATGTCTGTTTCTGCAGCATTAGCTTTTTCAAGTATTGAGGGATATGTAGCTTTACCGACTATAGCTTTTACATCCAAGCTATCGTTTATTTTTTGGATATCTTCGCTCGATTGATCAATTACTGTTATGGAGTGACCTTGCTCACTTAATAATTTAGCAATAGTAAATCCCACTCTTCCAGCGCCACAGATTATAATGTTCATCTTAATTAAATTCTTTAATTCCTAAGCCTTTAAGTTTTCTATGTAAGGCACTTCGCTCCATACCAACAAAGTTTGCAGTTTTAGATATATTTCCATTAAATTTTCTTAACTGAATAGTTAAATACTCCTTTTCAAAATTTTCTCTAGCCTCTTTTAATGGTACAGAAAGGCTATTTTCAGTGATTTTTTCATCAAAATTATCATTTTTTAACGATTCTTTTACAATACTAGAAATTTTATCACTTGAGTCTGGTTGTAAAATTGCAATTCTTTCAATCAAATTTCTTAATTCTCTTACGTTACCTTTCCAGTCATGGTTTAATATATATGTATCATTATCATCTATTTGAAATTCTTTAATATTGTAATTTTCTGAGATTTTTTTTGAAAAATATTTAATTAAAAGAGGAATATCTGAAATTCTTTCATTTAATGGCTTTATATTAATCTCAAATACATTAAGTCGGTGGTATAAATCTTCCCTAAAATTTCCTATTTTAATTTCTTCTTTTAGATCTTTACTGGATGAGCAAATTAATCTGACATCGACATTAATATCATTATTACCATTTAATCGTTTAAACTTTTGGTCAATTAAAACTCTTAATATCTTAGATTGAATTTTTAAAGGTATTTCAGAAACTTGGTCAATTAATAATGAACCTTTATTTGACTTTTCTAAAGCACCGTATGAAATAGATCCATCTTTTTTTTCCTCTCCAAATAATTCCAACTCATATTTATCTGAGTCTAGTAATGCGCCATTCAATATTACAAATGGTTTTTTATTTCTCTTGGAATTTTTATGAATTTTTCTTGCAACTAACTCCTTTCCAGAACCTGAGGGTCCATTAATAAGAACTCTACTTTCTGTAAAAGATATTTTGTTGATTTGATCCCTTATATTTGAAATATTTTTACTATCACCGATTAAATCATAAGATGAAAATAACTTATTTTCGTAGTCTTTATTTTGATTTTTTAATTGAAGATTTTCTACAGCTCTACTAATAAAATTAAGTAATCTGGCTTGGTCAAATGGTTTCTCAACAAATTCAAATGCACCAAGTTTTAGTGAATTAACAGCCATTTCAATATTTGCATGTCCGGTAATAATAATTACTGGAACATCTTTATTTTTAGATTTAATGTGAGACAATAATTCAATACCATCATTATCTCCCTTATCTAATTTTACATCCAGGATTGCTACATCTGGCATTTTTTTATCAATTTCAGTTAGCGCTTGATTGTAGTTAGCCGCAACTCTTGTTTTATAACCAGCATCAAGAATCAATTCGTTAAGAATATTTCTTATATCAGCGTTATCATCAACTATAAGTATTTCTACTGTCATTTAATCTAAATTTAATTTCAATTCTTGCGCCATCATTTATTGGTATAAATTCAAGCTCACCTTTATGATCATTAATAATTTTGTTTACAATTGATAGACCTAATCCAGTTCCTTTTTTTTTTGTAGTAAAATAGGGGTTTAAAATTTCATGTATATTGTTTTTTTGATTAAAACCTATTCCATTATCTACTAAAATTACTTTAATATGATCATTATTAGTTAAAATTTCAATTGATATTTTTTTCTTAAAATTTGTGTTTTTTTCAGCTTTTTGTTCAATACTTTCAATTGAATTTTTTATTAAGTTAAAAAAAACTCTAGCTATTTGTTCTTTATCACATTCTAATAAAATTTCATCTTTGTCTTTAATTAAATCTATTTTAATTTCATTAGCTATTTCGGTTAATAATCCAATATTATCTTTCAAAATTTTAATTAAATTATTCTTTTTTAAAATCGGTTTTGGCATTCTTGCAAAATCAGAGAACTCATTAACCAAATTTTCTATTTGTTTTATTTGAGAATTAATAATTTTTAAGTTTTCTTTAAATGAATCTTGATCCTCATATTTAATTTGTTTTGTATATTTGTCTTTAATTCGGTCAATAGTTAATTGAATTGGGGTCAGGGGATTTTTTATTTCATGAGCAAGTTTTCTTGATAAATTTCCCCAAGCTTTATATCTTTCATTTATAATTAGTTTTTCTTGTTGATTTTTTAATCTACTGATCATTGAATTAAAATTTTTATTTAAAATTTCCATATCTTTATCTGTTTTTATTTCAGGGACTTTTGTATTCAAATTACCTTGACCAATTTCAGTTGATGCAAAAATTAAGTTATTAATAGATCTAAAGAATCTTGAAGAAAACCTTATTGCAATAGTTATTGATATAAACAAAAGTAATGACACAATGATAATATAAATGATAAAAAAAGAAATTTTTATACCTGTGCTTCTTTCTTCAACTGTATAATAAAAATTAATAGCTTCTTGAGACTCAGTTAAATAGTTTGATATGTTTTTATCTAAAAATTTAACAACATATAAAAAACGATTGTCAAACGATTGAAGTCTCATTATTGCTGCTGAGATGTTAGCTTGAGTATTAATAATTTTTAATGGTCGATCATCCTCAAGTACTAAATTTAATGCTTTATCAACAGGAGGTATGTATTTTTCTTTTTTTTCTGTAGAATATAAAAGTTTTTTATTTTCATCAATAATGTGAATTTCATCAACATTTCTTATAAGCTTTTGTGTTTTTAAAAATCTTAAGTATTCATTGGTATTATCATTTAAAAAATTCGCACTTTTATTTGTATCAAAAGCAATCAAAATTATATCAGCTTCAACTTTATTTCTAACTTCTTGAACATAATTTTTTGCAAGCTCATATGAATTGTTAACTACTGTGGTAACTTTTTTGTCAAAATATTTTTCAAGGGCAAATGAAAATAAAAATAAAGAAAATATTGAAATTAAAATTGAAGGTGTAAGGGTAAATAATGAAAAATATGTAATATATTTTTTATTTGAAGTTAATCCATCTTTATCAATATCATTTTTAATTGAATTTTTAATCTCAATAAAAATAAATAAGAACAGTAAAAGAAGTAAAAAAATATTTAAAATTAATAGATATTGTAAATTATTTTGGTTTAATTCTATAAAACTACGATCTATGAATGTTAAAAATGTTAAAAATCCTATAAATAGTGTGATACTAGATAGAATAATAATGAATATATTTTTTTTCAAAAATTCTAACATGATTTAGAATTATAGCATTTAAACGAATGAACAACTATTTTGTAATATTGGCTGCAGGAAAAAGTAAGAGATTTCATAAAAAAATACCTAAACAATTCTATAATTATAAAAATAAAGAAATTATTGATCATTCAATAGAAAAATCATTAAATTCGAAGCTTTTTAAAAAAGTCATTATAGTCAGTAATAATCTAAATTATTTTAAAAAAAAGAAATGTCCAAAATCTGTCTCTATAATTAAAGGTGGAAAAGAAAGGTCTGATTCTTCCTTAAAAGCCTTAAAATATTTGAAAAAATATAATCCAAAAAATGTGTTTATACATGACGCTGCAAGACCAGACTTTTCAATTAAATTACTAAAAAATATAACAAAATATTTAAAAAAAAATAAAGCAGTAATTCCTGTTATAAAATCTAAAGACACCATAAAATATAAGTCACAAAATCAAATATTTAATTTAAATAGAAATAATTCTTTGCTAACTCAAACACCTCAAGCGTTCAGATTTAAAGAATTATATAATTTTGCAACTAAACAAAAAGGTAAAATAACAGATGAAGCAACTCTTTTTATCAATAACAACTTTAGAGTAAAATTTATAGCGGGAGAAAACCACAATAATAAAATCACATATATTGATGATATAAAAACGTCCAAAACTTACTTCGGTATAGGTTTTGATATTCATAAACTAGTAAAATATAAAAGACTTTATCTGGGTGGAGTAAAAATCCCGTTCCATTCAGGACTTGAGGGTCATTCTGATGGTGACGTAATTTTACATGCGATAATTGATGCACTGTTAGGAGCTACTAGAAAAAAAGATATTGGCACCTATTTTCCTAATACAAAAAAGTTCAAAAATATTAGATCCCCAAAAATGCTTAAACCTATAATAAATAGTCTAAATAAATCTAATTTTGTTATTAACAATCTTGATATAAATTTAATTTGTGAAAAACCAAAAGTTTCGAAATTTAGAAATGAAATAATTAATTCGATATCAAAACTAATAAATTTAAATAAAGAACAAATAAATCTAAAAGGTAAAACAGTAGAAAAATTAGGTTTAATAGGAAAAGAAAAAGCAATAGCATGTGAAGTAATAACTTCAATTACAGAATATGATTAAAACTTTAAATACATTATTTGTTACTATGTTAGGATTAGGAAGACTTCCTAAAATTCCTGGTACTTATGGATCGTTTGCAACAATAGTTATATTTTATATTTTTTTTCATATATTGGATTTATCTTCAAAGATTATATTAATTGTTTTGATAGTTATTTTTATCTTTTCTTTTTTTGCAGTTGGTTCGCATATTAAAGATAATGAAAATAAAGATCCAAAAGAAGTTGTTATTGATGAATTCATTGGTCAATCAATACCAATTTACCTTTATGAAATTTCACATGGAACAGAAAAAACTCCTGATGAAGCCATAATTTTTTATTGTGTTTGTTTTGTATTATTTAGATTTTTTGATATTGCAAAACCATTTCCTGTAAATTTTTTTGATAAAAATTTTAAAAATAGTTTTGGAGTAATCATGGACGATGTTTTTGCAGGGCTTTATGTTGTTTTATCTTTGATTTGTTTTATGGTTTTAAGTAGTTATATTATACAATGAAGTCTTTAATAAAACTTTTAATTAAAAAAAAACTTAAAATTTCTTCTGCAGAGTCCTGTACAGGGGGATTGTTAGCTAGCACTATTACATCAATTAGTGGTGCTTCAAGAATATTTAATCTGGGGTTAGTCACCTACTCTAACCAAACAAAAATTGAAATTTTAAAAGTAAATAAAAATATCATTAGAAAATATGGAGCTGTAAGCCATGAATGCTGTTTGGCAATGGTTCAAAATTTATCTAAAATATCCAAAGCTAATATAAATGTTTCAATAACCGGTATTGCAGGACCCAGAGGTGGTACTAAACAAAAGCCTGTAGGTTTAGTTTATATTGGTGTTAAAAAAGGTAATAAAACACAAATAATTAAGTGTTTATTTAAAAGTAAAAAAAGATCTTCAATTCAAAAAGCTACTGTTAAAAAAGCTTTAGATTTAGTTCTTAGAATTACCAAATAACTCTTCAGCTCTTTTTTCAAAAGCATCAGCTATTTTATCTAAACCATACTGAAAAGATTTAGTCATCACTATGTTTAAAAATTTATTTTCAATCTCAAAATCAATATCAAAGGAAATTTCTGTTCCATTTTTATGTTCAATAAAATGCCAGTTGTTTTCTAGATGATTTAAAGGTCCTCCAATGTTTGTGACTTTTATTGTATTTTTTTTTTTATTAAACTTAACATCACTTTTATAGGTATCTTTAAAAGGTCCCTTGCCTATCGTTAAATCTGCAATAATTTGTGTTAAATCACCCTCATTATTTCTTTCATAAACATGCGCATCCATACAAAAAGGAACAAACTCAGGATATTTCTCTATATCCAGCACTAAATCAATTAATTGATTTTTGTTGCATTCAATTAACTTCTTAACTGAAGCTTTGGGCATTAATGAAAAATGTGTCTGTTATGTTGAAGTTTAGCAAAATCCTCGTCTGCATGATAGGAAGATCTTGTCAAAGGGGATGATGATACTAACAAAAATCCTTTTGCCTTTGCGATAGCTCCAAGATCTTCAAATTCTTGTGGTTTGTAATATCTATCTAAAGGAAAGTGTTTTACAGATGGTTGTAAATATTGCCCGATAGTTAAAAAATCAACATCCGCAGCTTTAAGATCATCCATTACTTGTAATATTTCATCTTTATTTTCACCTAGACCAACCATTATTCCTGATTTAGTAAAAACTTTTTTATTTATTTTCTTTGCATTTTTTAAAAGTTCTAAAGATGCAAAATATCTAGAACCTGGTCTGACTTTTAAATAAAGACTTGGGACTGTTTCAATATTATGATTAAAGACATCAGGATTAGCTTCTAGTACCTTTTTGTATGCATCTCCTTTTCTTAAAAAATCAGGTGTTAATACTTCAATTGTTGTATCTGGATTTGTTTTTCTAGTTTGATTTATAACTTCAAAAAAATGATTAGAACCTCCATCTACTAAATCATCTCTATCAACAGATGTAATTACAACATGTTTTAAATTTAATTTTTTGACCGCTTGTGAAATTTTTACAGGTTCTAGCTCATCTAATTTACCAGGCTTACCAGTTTTGACATCACAAAAAGCACATGCCCTAGTGCAGGTATCACCCATAATCATAAAGGTTGCGTGTCTCTTACTCCAACATTCTGTAATATTTGGGCAGTTTGCTTCCTGACAAACAGTTACAAGATTGTTTTGATTAACTATAGTTTTGGTTAAAAAAAACTCCTTACTATTTGTAAGTTGAGATCTAATCCATTCAGGTTTTTTCTTAATTGGACTAATCGGATTTTTTATTTTCTCAGGATGTCTTGGTCTAATTTTTTGTGTCATTTTTTTCAATTATATAAATTTTTTCATTTTTTTTTCCAAATAAAAATCTTTCTCTAATCAAAGTTTCGATATAATCAAGATCTAGTTTGTCACTTAATAATGAATTTTTAAAATCCAAGTCTTTAATTTGTCCTATTAGTAAGGACTCCTCATTTTTTAGAATATTTAATGTTTGTTTTTTCTCAAAATAAGAAATTAAACCTCTTTGTCCTGATAAAAGATTGAAGAAAAAATATAATATAAGAAAAGTGGAAACTAATAAAAAATAATTTTTTTTTAATCTTTTAAGCATTAATGAATCTTATTCATTCTAGCTTTATTTCCAAGTTCTTCTTCTATACGTATTAATTGGTTATATTTTGCTACTCTTTCGGATCTAGCTAAAGAACCTGTTTTTATTTGATTTGAGTTAGTTCCGACAGCTAAATCAGCAATAAAAGTGTCCTCACTATCTCCTGATCTATGTGAAATAATTGTCTTAAATCCAATAATTTGCGCAAATTTTATTACTTCAAGAGTTTCTGAAACAGTCCCAATTTGGTTGAGCTTAATTAATATAGCATTAGACGAAATATTTAAGAATCCTTTTTTAAGTCTTTCTAAATTTGTCACATAAAGATCATCACCAACTATTTGAACTTTATTAATTGATTTCATCAGTTTATTCCATGAAGTCCAGTCATTTTCAGCAAATGGATCTTCTATTGATTTAATTTTATATTTTTTGATTATTTTAATATATTCTTGAATAGATTTATCGACCGATTCATAATTTTTTGAATGAATTGAATATTTATTTTTTTTATAAAGCTCATTGGCAGCTACATCTAAACAAATTGAAACATCCTTACCATTAACAAAACCTGATTTTCTAATAGCTAAAACTATTAAATCTAAAGCTTGGTTGTTATTACTAATCATTGGAGCAAAACCCCCTTCATCACCAACTGATGTGGATAATCCTTTGTCTTTTATCAATTTGCTTAAACTTTTTATCACTAAAAAACATATTCTCATTGCGTCAGAAAAACTTTTTGCTCGGTCAGGTCTGATCATAAATTCTTGAATACGTAAACCATTGTTTGCATGAGCCCCACCATTTATAATGTTCATTAAAGGATAAGGTAATTGAAAATTATTTTTAACCAAAAATGTTTTATATAAAGGTAATTTTTTTATTTTTGCAGAAAGTTTTTTGGTCGCCATTGAAACTGCAAGAATAGAATTAGCACCTAATTTAGTTTTTTGTTTAGTGCCATCTAAATTAATCATTATAGAGTCTATTCTTTCTTGATTATGAATATTTTCTCCTTTTATTTTTTTTGAAATTTTAGAATTAACTAATGCAATTGCACCTAAAACACTTTTGCCTAAAAATTTTTTATTATTTTTATCTCTTTTTTCAAAAGCTTCATATGTACCTGTAGATGCACCAGATGGGCAAATAGCTTTTGCGCTGTTATTATTAATAAAAACTTCTGCTTCTATAGTTGGATTTCCCCTGCTATCATAAACTTGACGTGCTTTTACTTTTGTAATTTTACTCACTAATTTTTAATTAAATTATCTATATCTGTAAGTTGTTTTAATAAATTTTCCAGTTTATCTAAAGGAACCATGTTTGGACCATCAGATGGTGCATTATCTGGATCTTGATGTGTTTCAATAAAAACTCCTGCAACACCGACAGCAACAGCAGCTCTTGATAAATATTCAACAAATTCTCTTTGACCACCACTTTTTTCTCCAAGCCCTCCAGGTTGTTGCACTGAATGAGTAGCATCGAAAATTACTGGATAACCGTTTTTTGCCATTATTGGTATTGATCTCATGTCTGAAACTAATGTGTTATAACCAAAACTTGCACCACGCTCAGTTACTAAAATATTTTTGTTCCCCGAATCTGAGATTTTTTTTGTTACATTAACCATATCCCATGGAGCTAAAAATTGTCCTTTTTTAACATTAATAATTTTATTTGTTTTTGCAGCTGCTACTAATAAATCTGTTTGCCTACATAGAAATGCTGGAATTTGTAAAACATCAACATGATTTGCAACTAAAGAGCATTGATCAATATTATGAATGTCAGTTAAGATAGGAATGTTTAGTTCTTTTTTTATTTTATCAAATACAGGAAGAGAAGCTTCTAATCCTGCTCCTCTCTCACCTTTGAGGCTTGTTCTGTTAGCTTTGTCAAATGATGTTTTGTATATAAAACCTAAACCAAATTTTTTCGTAATTTCTTGTATTTTCCCAGCCATATCCATTGCATGTTGTTCTGTTTCAAGTTGACAAGGACCTGCGATGATACAAATCTTATTATCGTTTGAAATTTCTATTTTTCCGCAATTAACTTTAATACTACTCATTTATGATTTTTTGATGCCTTGATAAAAGATGAGAATAATGGATGAGGAGCCAAAGGTCTAGATTTAAATTCAGGATGAAATTGCACTCCTATGAACCAAGGATGATTTTTGAGCTCAATTATCTCAGGTAATAAACCATCTGGAGAAAAACCAGAAAAATTCATTCCTTTTTTTTCAAATTTATCTTTATAATTAGTGTTAACCTCATATCTATGACGATGTCTTTCATTAATTACTTTTTTTCCGTAGATTTTTCTAATCATAGAATTTTCTTTTAATTTAGCTTCATATGATCCTAATCTCATAGTGCCACCCAAATTTTTATCAGTTCCTCTTACAGTTTTACCATCCTTAATCCATTCATTAATTAATCCAATAACTGGAAGTCCTTTTTTGTCAAATTCACTAGAGGTGGCTTTTTTAATATTCAATTTATTTCTTGCAAATTCAATTATGGCCATTTGCATTCCATAACAAATTCCAAGAAATGGTATCTTGTTATTTCTGGCATATTTTATTGCTGCAATTTTTCCCTCAGTTCCTCTTTTACCAAAACCACCTGGTATTAATATTCCAGATATATCTTTAAGTTTTATTGGTATCTCTGATATTTTTAATTTTTCTGAGTCGATTCTTACTAAATTAACCTTAACTTTATTTTCAATACCACCATGTGTTAAAGCCTCATCAAGAGACTTATAAGCATCTTTTAATTCAACGTATTTTCCTATTATTGCAATATTTACCTGTTTCTTTGTTTGTAAAATAATCTTAGTAATTTTTTTCCAAGGATTTAAATTTACTGGTCTTTTGGATTTTAATTTAAAATAATTTAAAACTTGGACATCTAACTTTTCTCTATAAAAACTAATAGGAGCTTCATAAATAGTTCTAACATCGACTGTTTCAATAACATTTTTAATATCTACATTACAAAACAATGAAATTTTTTTACGATGCTCTAGTGGGATCGGTCTTTCAGATCTACAAATAATTATATCTGGCTGAATACCAATGCTTCTTAATTCTTTGACAGAATGTTGAGTAGGTTTTGTTTTTATTTCATCAGAAGATTTTAGATAAGGAACAAGGGTTAAATGGATGAATAAAGTATTCTTTTTTCCAATATCATTTGCAAACTGTCTAATCGCTTCTACAAAAGGTAAGCTTTCAATATCACCTACTATTCCACCAATTTCACAAATAACAAAATCTTCTTTTGAGGAATCATTTTTAATAAATTCTTTAATACGATCTGTAATGTGCGGTATAACCTGAACTGTTTTACCAAGATATTCACCTTTACGCTCTTTCTTAAGAACATCATTATAAATTTTTCCTGTTGTTATATTATCTGATTTTTTAGCAGATACTCCAGAAAATCTTTCGTAATGACCTAGATCTAGGTCTGTTTCAGCACCATCATTTGTTACAAAAACTTCTCCATGTTGAAATGGACTCATTGTGCCTGGGTCAACATTTAAATATGGATCTAGTTTTCTTAATCTGACTTTATAACCTCTAGATTGAAGTAAGTAAGCAAGAGATGCAGAAGAGAGTCCTTTTCCTAATGATGAAACCACGCCGCCCGTGACAAAAATAAATCGCGCCATGGAAGTATCTTATAGCGAAGAAAAAAGAAAATTGAAAGTATTAATTATTATTTTCTGGTATTGCTGGTGTGTCTTCTGTTTTTTCCTCAATTGTATCTAAAACAGAGGATGTTGGAACTAGATCTCCTCTAGACACAATGGTAAGTCCTAAGCTACAAATAATGAATAAAGTAGCTACAACAGCGGTTGCTTTTGTCATAAAATCACCTGCTGATCTAGAAAACATAAAACTTTCCTGAGAAACACCTATACCAAGAGCACCACCTTCAGATTTTTGCATTAGAACTAGTAAAACTAGAATAACTGCAAATATGATGTTTAAGATTAATAGAATATTTTCCATGTTGGTTAATTATATGATTTTTTAATTATATCAATGAATTTTTTAGGATCTTGAGATGCACCACCTATTAAATATCCATCTATATTTGTTATGAATTTTAACTGATTAATATTCTTAGGATTTACAGATCCGCCGTATAAAACTTTGTTACTTTTCATTCTTTTTTTTATAAAATATACCGTATCAAACAAATCTTTAGGTTTGGGAATTAAACCAGTTCCAATTGACCAAACAGGTTCATAAGCAATTAAAATATTTCTATTATCTTTAATTTTATTAAGGCCTAATTTTATTTGTTTACTCAAAACTTTTTTGGTAATTTTCTTTCTTTTTTCTTGTAAAGTTTCACCAATACAGAAAATAACTTTTAAATTAGATTTAAGAGCACTTTTAATTTTTAAATTAATCATTCTATTTGTCTCACCAAATTGTCTATTTTCAGAATGGCCGATTATAACATACTTTGCTCCCACACTTTTTAGCATTGATGAATTCACCGATCCAGTAAAAGCTCCATAACTATCATTCTCGTGACAATTTTGAGCTCCAACTTCAATAGTTGATTTCAAAAGCCTTTTTGTCATTGGGCGAATTAAAGTATTTGGTGGACAATAGATGATTTTTACAGATTTTTTTTTTTTGAAGCTTTTAAAAAAATTCATGACCTTATGTAGTGAATTTAATGAGTTTAAAACACCAAACATTTTCCAATTAGCTATAAAATACATATATTTATTTGTCATCTGCTTTAATTTAATCTATAGGTTTGCTTTTTATAGATCAATAAATTTATAGAGTAATGATTAGTAGTTTTAGAAATTTCGCAAAAACTAAGTTTGCAGGAATATTAGTTTTTATAATAATTATACCATTTGTATTTTGGGGTATGGGAGGTATGTTTAGTAGTGGAAACACAAATAATGTTGCGAAAATAAATAATACAACCATATCTACACAGGAATTTTTTGATTACCTAAACAACTCAAAAATACCAATGAGAACTTTGAAAGAAAATTTAGACAAAAATATTATTGAAGAGCTATTAGGTGGACTTATTTCAAATACAATGATTGATTTAGAAATTCAGGATTTTAATCTTATAATTTCTGAATTAACTTTGCTTAAAAGGATTAAAGAAAATAAAAATTTTCATGATGAAAAAGGAAACTTTCAGAGAATAAAATATGAAAAATTTTTACTTGAAAATAGTTTATCTGCACCAGGATTTGAATTGAGGCTTAAAAATAGAGAGTTACAAAAAAATTTATTTGATTATATTGGAGCTGGAACCATTTCACCTGAATTTTTAATTAAAAAATTATACGAAGAGGAAAATAAGAAACTTGAAATAGATTTTATAAGTTTAGATAATTTTTATAAAAAAAAAGAGGAAATAACTGATGCAGATTTATTAAATTTTATTAATGATAATAATGACCAACTAAAAGTTGAGTATATAGATTTTAGTTATGCAATAATAAATCCAAAAAATTTAATTGGTGTTGATGATTTTAATCAATCCTTCTTTGATAAAATTGATCAAATAGAAATTGATATTTCAAATGAAGTTGAATTTAATACAATAATATCGAATTTAAATATTCAATCAAAAAATATCACTAATTTTAGATTTTCACCTGAAGGTGACGAAATTGAAAAAAAGATTTTTGAATTAAAAGATAATAAATTTGATCTTTTTGAAAACAAAAATGATTTTATTTTGTATAAAATTACAAATATCTCTAAAAAAACTCCAGATTTAAATGATAATCAAATAAGAAAAGAAATAACTGAAATAGTATCACAAAAAAACAAGTACGATTATAATAAAGATTTATTAGATAAAATTACAAATAAAGAATTTGTCAACTCTGATTTTTTAGAAATGGGTAAAGATAAGATCCAAACGACAAAATTAAATTCTATAAAAGATAATAAAAAATTTGAAATTAATGCTGTTGAAATTCTTTATAGTCTACCCATTAACTCATTTACACTGATAAATGACGATAAAGATAATATTTATTTAGCTAAAGTTAAGAATTATGAAAAACAATCTATTGATATGAATAGTGATAAATTTGATGAATATATAAAAAAAGAAAATTCTAATAATAAAAATACTTTGCTAAAATCATATGATTTACTTCTAAATAATAAATATGAAGTTACTTTATATCAAAAGACTATTGATCGTGTTAAATATTCCTTTAAATGATAGTTAATCGGAACTTCAAAAATTTCAAGTTTCGACACAGAAACAAAGAAAACCAAATAATATATACCTCAAAAAAAGTTAAAGATGATGAGGAAATTATTAATTTAATAGATAATTTTTTAGATGAAAAAAATAGTTTTATTTTTGAATCAGTAGAAAAAGGTAAAATAAAGGGAAGATATACAATTTTTGGTAAAAACCCTGATAAAATTTGGGAATTTAACAATAATAATTCTTACATAATTAAAAATAACAAAAAAATTAGACTAAAAGATAGACCTGAAAATCTGATTGAAAAAATAATTGAAGATTTCAATTTTAAAACACCTAAAAATTTACCAAAAATTTGTTCTCTTATATCTGGTTATTTTTCTTATGACTCGATTAGATATATAGAAAAAATTTCTAATAATTGTAAAAATGATCTCAACTTACCAGATGTAAGACTATTACGACCAAGAACAGTTATTATTCATGATAATTTGAAAAAAGAAATATTTTTTATATATAATA
This sequence comes from uncultured Pelagibacteraceae bacterium, assembly GCA_902510495.1. Lineage (GTDB taxonomy): Bacteria > Pseudomonadota > Alphaproteobacteria > Pelagibacterales > Pelagibacteraceae > Pelagibacter. The sequence continues at coordinate 3,313 of CABXBX010000006.1, read as the reverse complement.
TTTTTAAAGATGAAAAAATTTCAAACTATCAAAAAAAATATGAGATTATCAAATCTGAACTTTTTAAACTTTTAGTTCAATCTTCAATTCAAAAGATTAACAAAGAAATAAATCAAAAAACACAAGATATAAAAGTTAAATCAAATACATCAAAAAATAAATTTTTATCAATGGTTGATAAAGCAAAAAAATATATAAAATTAGGTGATATTTTTCAGGTAGTATTAAGTCAAAGATTTGAAGCAAAGTTAACAAAAAAACCAATAGATATTTATAAAAAACTAAGAATAACTAATCCTTCGCCATTTATGTATTTTTTTAATTTTAGTGACTTTCAAATAATTGGTGCAAGTCCAGAAATATTAGTAAGGCTAAGGGATAATAAAATCACTGTACGACCTATTGCTGGTACAAGACCAAGAGGAAAAACAATAAAAGAAGATCAATTTTATGAAAAAGATCTTCTTAAAGATAAAAAAGAACTTTCAGAACATTTGATGTTATTAGATTTAGGAAGAAATGATGCTGGCAAAGTTTCAAAAATTAACTCTGTAAAAGTCACAGAAAGCTTTATAATTGAAAGATATTCTCACGTTATGCATATAGTTTCTAATGTTGTTGGTAAATATAATAAAAAATTTTCAAAATTTAAATCACTACTAGCTGGTTTTCCTGCTGGAACTGTTTCAGGAGCTCCAAAAATTAGAGCTATGGAAATAATTGATGAATTAGAAAACACAAAAAGAAAAGTTTACGCAGGTGGTATTGGATATTTTTCAGCTAATGGAGAATTTGATACATGTATAGCTTTAAGAACCGCTGTTGCTAAAAAAGATAAATTTTATGTCCAAGCCGGAGCTGGTATAGTTGCGGACAGTAAACCTATAAAAGAATATGAGGAAACCGTAAACAAAGCAAAGGCTTTAATTAACGCATTGAAATGAAAAAAATAATTTTAATTGATAATTACGATAGTTTTACTTTTAATCTTTATCACTATTTGTCTTCACTTAAAGTAAATGTTGATGTTATAAGAAATAATCAAATTACTTCTAATGAAATTTTAAAAAGAAAATACAATAAAATTGTAATTTCACCAGGACCAGGTAATCCTAATCAATCAGGCAATTGCCTCAAAATCGTAAAAACTCTATACAAAAAAATACCTATATTTGGAGTTTGTCTAGGTCACCAAATAATAGGACAGGTATTTGGATCTAAAATTGTTCAAGCTAAAAAGCTAATGCATGGCAAAACAAGCAGAATAATATCGAAAAAAAATGGGGTATTAAAGAATCTCCCAAAAATTTTTGAAGCAACTAGATATCATAGTTTAATTATTGATAAAAAAACATTGTCTAAAGATCTTGAAATTACAGCAGAAACTAAAGATGGACTAATTATGGGCATACAACACAAAAAATATAATGTTCACGGAGTGCAATTTCATCCTGAAAGTATTAAAACTAAATTAGGTATTAAAATTTTAAAAAACTTTATTAATATTTAGATCAAATGGATCAATTCATAGAAAAAATCAAAAAAAAAGAAAATTTGTCTTTCGATGAAAGTAAAGCAGCTTTTGAGCTGTTAATGGAAGGTAAAGCTAATGACCAGCAAATATTTGATTTCTTGACATTATTATCAAAAAAAGGTGAAGCTTCAGATGAAATAGCTGGTGGTGTTTATGTTTTAAGAGATAAATCTAAAAGAGTTAACATTGGTGATTGTGTTGATACATGTGGTACAGGTGGTGATGGCATGAATACTCTTAATATATCAACAGCTTCTGCTTTATTGCTTGCAAGCATGGGTATTAAGGTAGCAAAACACGGAAATAAGGCTGTATCATCTAAATGTGGATCTGGTGATGTATTAGAATCTTTAAATATAAAAATTGATTTAGAGCCGAAAGATATTGAGGATCAAATTAATAAAAATAACTTTGGTTTTATGTTTGCGCCAAATTATCATAGCGCAATGAGATTTGTTGGACCAACAAGAAAAAAAATTGGAAAAAGAACTATATTTAATATGATTGGACCACTAAGCAGCCCTGCCCTAGTAAAAAAACAAGTAGTTGGTGTCTTTGATAAAAAACTATTAAAAATATTTGCAAATGCTTTAAATAATTTAGATATTAAATTTGCATGGATTGTAAATAGTGAAGATGGTTTGGATGAGATTTCACCTTATGCCAAAACAAATGTTGTTCAATTAAAAGATAAAAAAATTTCTGAATTTGTTATTGACCCTAAAGAATTAAATGTGAATGCTGATAAATTTGAAAATCTTGTTGGTGATGATGCAAAATTTAATGCAAATAAGATGATTAATATATTTGAAGGTGAAGATAATGATTTTTCTAAAGCTGTTTGTTTAAATGCCGCGGCAGGGTTAATAGTAAATGAAACTCATCAAAGTTTTGCTGATGCATATAAAGATGCAAGAGAACATATTTTATCAAATAAAGTTATTAAACATTTAGAAAAAATTCAAAATGCCTGAAAATGTTCTTGAAAAAATTGTTCTAAAGAAAAAAGAAAAATTAGAAAATTTAAAAAAGACTATTTCTCGAAACTCTTTAGATAAATTAATTGATACAAATAAAACATTTATTAATTTTAAAGAAAAAATTGAAAATAATATAAAAGAAAGTAAATTTTCAATTATTGCTGAAATTAAAAAAGCCAGTCCTTCTGCGGGCATAATTATTAAAGATTATGATCCTATTCAAATAGCTAGTACATATAACAAGAATAAAGTTACTTGCTTGTCAGTATTAACTGAAGAAGATTTTTTTTTAGGAAACCTAATACATATTAGTAAGATTAAACAAAAAGTTAATTTACCAATTCTATGTAAAGACTTTTTTGTAGACAAATTTCAGGTACCTTTAGCAAAAAGTTATGGAGCTGATGCCATATTAATTATATTAGCTGGTGTCAATGAAAGTCTCGCAAATGAGTTATATGAAGAAGCATTAAAATTAAATATGTCAGTAATAGTTGAGGTACATACTATTGAAGAAGCTAAGCAAGCACTTAAATTTAAAGATGCTTTAATTGGTATTAATAATAGAAATTTAAAAACTTTAAAAACTGATATAAATACAACTTATGATATTCATGATGTTTTAATTAATCACACAGGTCCATTAATTTCAGAGAGTGGAATTAAAACAAAAGATGAATTGTTGGAACTCTCAAACAAAACATCTATTAAAACTTTTTTAATTGGTGAATCACTTTTGAAAGATTTAGATAATAATTCTATTTTTTCCGTTCTTTAGTCAAATAATCCGCTATTTTAC
>CABXBX010000005.1 GCA_902510495.1 uncultured Pelagibacteraceae bacterium | reverse complement strand
TTTTTTCCCTTATCATCTTTCCCATCATCATTGTTAGAATCTGGTTTTGAGCTTTGTTGTGATTTATAAATTGCTTCTCCTAGTTTCATTGAAGCTTGAACTAAAGCTTCTGTTTTTTTCTTTATATCCTCAATATCTTCACTTTTCAAAGATTCTTTAAGAGTATTAGATCCGTCTTCAATAGCTTTTTTCTCAGCATCTGAAATTTTAGAACCGTGTTCTTTAACATTTTTTTCAGTTGAGTGAATTAAGGTATCAGCTTGATTTCTTACATCAACAGATTCTCTTTTCTTTTTGTCAGCATCTTTATTTGCTTCAGCATCTTTTACCATTTTTTCAATTTCTTCATCACTTAATCCCCCAGAAGCTTGAATCTGAATTTTTTGTTCTTTTCCAGTTCCTTTATCTTTAGCAGAAACATTAACAATTCCATTGGCATCTATATCAAAAGTTACCTCAATTTGTGGAACTCCTCTTGGAGATGGTGCAATTCCAACTAACTCAAAATTTCCAAGCAACTTATTGTCTGTAGCCATTTCTCTTTCACCTTGTAAAACACGTATTGATACAGCTGGTTGATTATCTTCAGCTGTAGAAAATACCTGGCTTTTTTTTGTTGGTATTGTTGTATTCTTTTCTATTAATTTAGTTGATACACCGCCAAGAGTTTCGATACCTAGTGACAATGGTGTAACGTCTAACAAAAGAACATCTTTTACATCTCCTTGTAAAACACCCGCTTGAATAGCAGCACCCATAGCAACTACTTCGTCAGGATTTACGCTCTTATTTGGTTCTTTACCGAAAAAATCTTTTACTTCAGAAATTACTTTAGGCATTCTAGTCATACCACCAACCATGACAATCTCATCAATATCGTTGGCAGAAATTCCTGCATCATTTAAAGCAGTTTTACAAGGTGGTATAGTTCTAGCAATCAGCTCTTCTACTAACGCTTCTAATTTGGCTCTAGTCATTTTTAAATTAATATGTTTAGGACCAGTTTTATCTGCAGTTATAAATGGTAAGTTAATATCAGTTTGTTCAGCTGCCGAAAGTTCAATTTTTGCTTTTTCAGAGGCTTCTTTTAATCTTTGTAAGGCTAACTTATCTGTTTTTAAGTCAATACCACTATCTTTTTTAAATTCAGCAATTAAGTATTCTACTATGGTATTATCAAAATCCTCTCCTCCTAAAAAAGTATCGCCATTTGTAGATTTAACTTCAAAAACACCATCACCTAATTCAAGTATAGAAACATCAAAAGTTCCACCACCTAAATCATATACGGCAATTTTTTTATTTTGTTTTTTATCTAATCCATAAGCTAATGAAGCTGCAGTTGGTTCATTTATAATTCTTAAGACTTCTAAGCCAGCAATTTTTCCAGCATCTTTAGTAGCTTGTCTTTGAGCATCATTAAAATATGCTGGAACAGTTATCACAGCTTTTGTAACTGCTTGCCCTAAATATTTTTCAGCTGTTTCTTTCATTTTTTGAAGTATGAAAGCAGAAATTTGTGAAGGTGAATATTTTTCTCCTTTTGCTTCAATCCAAGCATCACCTTTTTCAGAGTTTACAATCTTAAAAGGGGCAGCTTCAATATCTTTTTTTACTGTAGGATCTTCAAAGTTTCTTCCTATTAATCTTTTAACTGCAAAGATTGTATTTTCTGGATTAGTAACTGCTTGTCTTTTAGCAGGTTGTCCAATTAATTTTTCTTTTTCATCTGTAAAAGCAACAACTGAAGGAGTTGTTCTAGCACCCTCAGCATTTTCTAAAACCTTAGCCTGGCTGCCTTCCATTATGGCAACACAAGAGTTAGTTGTTCCTAAATCTATTCCAATTATTTTACTCATATTTACTTCTCTCTCTTCATATAGGGGTTAAATTTAATTCTACAAGTTGGACTATTCATTATTTATTTTCCGAATTATCTTTGTTTTTTTCATCTTTTTGTGCCAAATTTTCAGTCTTTTTTGCTACACCAACTAGAGCTGGTCTCAGCAATCTATCTTTGATAGTGAACCCTTTTTGAATTTCTTGGATAATTGTTCCTGGTTCTTTTTGATCATCTTCAATCTCCATCATGGCTTGATGTAAGTTAGGGTCAAATTTTTTATTCAAACTTTCTACTGGATTAATATTATTTTTAGAGAAGACTGAAATTAAATCTTTATTTATTATATCAAAATGTTCGAGCGTTTTTTTTAAAGCTTCAGAATTCTTCAAACTTGCATCGTTTGATAAAATTTGTTTTGATCTTTCAAGATTATCTAATAAATTTAATGCTTCTTTAGCAAAAGCAAAACCACCATATTCATAAGCATCTTCTTTTTCTTTTTCAAATCTTCTTCTTTGATTTTCCATCTCTGCAAATGTTCTTGCAAGTTTATCTTCTAGCTCTAAAATTTTTTCCTCTGGACTTTTTTCTTGTGGTTCTTTTTGAATTTCTTTTTCTGAATTTGTTGAAGTTTCTGAATCTATGTTCTCTTCTTTTTCGTCAGAAGCATTTTTGATCTCAGTTTGGTTTTGGTCTTTCTCCATAGGCTCTTATATGGTAAGAAATTCCTAAATTTCTAGATGTTAAAAAAAAAAATAAAAAAATTACTAATAGGTACTAATAATAAGGGAAAATTAAGAGAAATAAGAGATTTGCTTCCAGAATATATTAAAATAGTATCTCCCTCATATTATAATCTCAAAAGTCCACATGAAAATGGGAAGACATTTAAGGATAATTCATTAATTAAATCGAAATACTTTTCAAGAAAAACAAATTTAGTATGCCTTGCTGACGATTCTGGATTAGAAATAGATGTTTTAAATAAAAAACCTGGAATATATTCAGCAAGATGGGGAGGTAGAAAATCTGATTTCAATAAGGCTATTAAAAGAGTTTATAGGGAGTTAAATAAAAAAGATAAAAATTGGAAAAATAAAAAAATTAAAGCTAGATTTATTTGTGCATTGTCTATTTGTTATTTAGATAAAAAAATAGCATGTACGATAGGAAAAGTAGAAGGCCATATTTCAGAAAAGCCTAAGGGTAAAAATGGCTTTGGATATGATCCAATATTTATACCGAAAAATAAAACTAAAACTTTTGGTGAAATGAAACCATCACTAAAATATAGACTTGACCACAGATATAAAGCTTTTATGAAAATTAAAAAATTTCTTTAATTTTACCTTTATCTACTTTGTAAAAATTTAGTCTGTGATTTATTTTATTGTCCTTAACATCAAAAATTCCTATTTTACCTTTAAATGAATTTTTTTTCTTAAACATATCGTTAATATTTGAAAGATCAGATTTTAACGACAAATAATATATTAAACCTAAGAGATCGTAACTTAGTAAACTTAAATGATTAGGTTTTTCATTATACTCTTTAATAAATTTATCATTAAAGTTATCTAAATTTTTTTTATTAATAGACGGATAATATAAAGGCTGAATGCTTCCTTCTTGGAATAAACTTTTATCAAACCATTGATTAAAAGTTATAAAAAATTTTTTTCTAGGCGAGACATCTGTATACAAAAGGGATGTAATTACACTCTTAAGGCTTTCATCAAAATCAGAAATAATAATAGAGTCGAATTTTACATTTCCAATAGTATATCTTTTTTTTAATTTTTCTAACTGCTTTTCCTTATCTGGTAAGTCTGAATTTTCTACTCTATATATTTCATCAGCTAAATTCTGTTTTCGGATTTTATAGTTTGTTATTTCTTCAATTTGTTTAGTGAGTTTTGTTGGCTCTGTATCGTATATATAATGTTTATATATTTTGATTTTAGAAACTTTTATAGCTTTCTTTACTTCATCTTTATAGTCAACATCTGGTGTAAGGAAAATAGTTTTTTTTATTTCATTTGACTCTATAAATTTTTTAATTGCATTTAATTGTGATGTTGAATTTACGCCACTACTAATTACGTTTTTAGGTAGATTTTCTGTTTTATTTGTTAATGATAAAAAAACTACATCTTGAACTTCATCTAAATAAGTTAAACTTTTGAAAAAAATTGGACCTATAAAAATTTGAACGCCTTCATTTTTTAATTCTATAGCTGACTGAAGAGTCTTATTTGGATCTAGATTTGTATCTTTAGGATAAATTTCGATTTTATCAGTACCAATATCATTTAGAGCCATTCTAGTTGATTTAATTATTAGTTGTCCTAATTCTTTATATTCACCAGATAAAGGGACAAGAAGACCAATTTTAATTTTTTCTTCATTTGCAAAAGCATTAGGATGAGTAAAGAAACAAACAATTATTATTATTAGAATAAATTTAATAAATTTGTACATTTAATGATATTGTATTATTTCAATAACAAATATGATTGTAAATTCAAAACGTACAAATAAAATAATTAAAAAAAACCTTTATATAGTATCTACACCAATAGGTAATTTAGGCGATATTAGCCTTAGAGCAATAGAGACACTTAAAAAGTCAGATTATATATTATGTGAGGATACAAGAGTTTCAAAAAATCTGTTAGTTAAATATCAAATCAAATCAAACTTAATTTCATATCATAAGTTTAATGAAAAAAAAAATTCTATAAAAATTGTTAAATTAATAAACGAAGGTTCAATAATTTCATTAATATCTGATGCGGGTACACCTTGTATATCTGATCCCGGGGCTATATTAATTAAGGAGTGTATTAATAATAACATAGATGTTATTCCCTTGCCTGGTCCTTCATCTGTTATATCTGCTGTTTCGATTTCAGGATTTTCTGAAAAGTTTTTCTTTTATGGTTTTTTTCCTGAAAAAAACAAACTTATACTCGAAGATATGGAAAAACTATCAAAACTAAATAGTTCATTAGTTTTTTTTATTTCCCCAAGAAAGATAAACAAAATTATCCCGTTTGTTAAAAAAAATTTTTCAGGAAGAAAAATCCTTATTTGTAGAGAAATGAGTAAGTTTTATGAGGAATATATTAGGTCTGAAGTCGATGATTTGAAATTATTTAAGACTGATTTAAAAGGAGAATTAACAATCGTTGTATCTGAAATAATAAATTATAAAAAAAATCCACAAATTTTGAGTGAATCAGATAAAAGATTAATTAATAATATGATTAATAAATTAAGTATTAAAGAAATCTCAAATCTTATAAATCAAAATAAAAAAATTTCAAAGAAAACTATTTATGACTATTGTCTTAAAATCAAAAATAAAAAATAAATTTTTTTTAATATTTCTAATAAGTTTATTTTTAAATGGATGTGCTGGAGTTTCATCATCTGGAATTTTTGGTACTGGTGTCAGTATTGCTATTGACCCAAGATCTTTAGGAACCCAAATAGATGACTCTTTAATGCAAAAAAATTTATCAGCAAGGATTCTTCTTGTAGATAAAAATTATTTTTTAACAGTAAAGTCAAAAGTATTAGATGGTAGAATATTTTTAACTGGTAAAGTAGATCAACCAGAAGAAAAATTAAAATTAACAAAAATAGCATGGGAAACTGAAGGGGTCAGGTCTGTGAGAAATGATGTTAAAATAAAAGAAGAATTTAATTTTAAACAATCGGCTAAAGATATTCTAATTACATCTCAATTAAGAGCTGCAATGGTTTTAAATAAAAATATAAAAGCAACAAATTATCAAATAGATACTTTTAAAAAGAAAGTTTATATTTATGGAATAGCTCAAACAGAGGATGAAAAGAATTTAGTAATATCCGAAGCTAAAGAAATTTTAGATGTTGAAGATGTAGTTGCTAGTATTTTACTTGTTGAAAATTTAAGAATACAAAGAAATTAATTTTTTTTATAATCAATTACATCTGCTGAATAAGCTGCAATCGAGGCTAAATTTAAAATTTCAGATGTGGAAGTTCGCAAAGGAGCAATTTCGATAGGCAGCCCCAAACCAATTAGTAGTGGACCTATTACTTTTGCTCTACTCATCGATTTAATCATTTTATATGAAATTGCAGCACTATGCTGACTTGGCATAATTAATACGTTTGAGTTTCCAACAATTTCTGAAAATGGATAAAGTTCTTTATAAATTTCTTCTAAAGCTACATCTGGCTGCATTTCTCCATCAAATTTAAAATTAACTTTTTCTTTTTTTAATAATTCTACTGCATCACTAAGTCTCTTTGTTCTATCAGTGGCTGGTTGACCAAAAGTTGAATGAGATAAAAAAGCAATTTTAGGATCAAAACCAAAAAGTCTTACAACCCTTGCTGCTGATTTTGCCATTTCTGCTAATTGTTTTGAGTCTGGATATTCTATTACGGAAGTATCACAGATGAAGATTGTTTTACCCCTATTAACAATTAGGTTTAAACCAAACATTATTTCCCCAATTCTTGGTTCTACGACTTGAGTTATTTTTTCAAGAGATGCAGAATATCTTCTTGTATTTCCTGTAACCATTGCATCTGCATCACCACATGCAACCATACAAGAGGACCAAATTACTCTATCATTTCTAATGAGTCTATCGCAATCCCATTCCAACATACCTTTCTGTCTTTGGAGTTTTTTAAATAAATATTTTACATATTTCTCTCTTTTGGTTTTATCTTTTGAATTAACTATTTCGATATCGAAATCTTCACTGTAACCAATATTTTTAATTTGATTTTTTATTAATTCTTCTTTTCCAACCAATATAGGTATTCCTAATCCTGAATTTTTAAAAGCTATGGCTGCTTTAAGTGTATTTTCATCTTCCCCATCTGCAAAAACAACTTTTTTTTGTTTTTTCTTTATATAACTATGTACACCTTGCATGATAGTTACAGTTGGATCTAACCTTTGTTTAAGTTGATCTTTATATAAATCAAAATCCTCAATCTTTATTCTTGCTACACCAGTATCCATTGCAGCTTTAGCCACAGCAGATGGAATTACACTAATTAGTCTTGGATCAAATGTTGATGGAATTATATAATCTTTTCCATAGTGAGGTCTTTCACCTCCCATTGCAGCAACAACTTCATCTGGCACATCCTCTTTGGCTAGATTTGCAATTGCATTTGCAGCTGCAACTTTCATCTCTTCATTAATAGTTTTTGATCTAACATCTAAAGCGCCTCTAAATATGTAAGGGAAACCAACCAGATTATTTACTTGATTAGGATAATCTGATCTTCCAGTTGCAATTATTGCATCATTCCTTACTTCTTCAATTTCTTCAGGTGTAATTTCTGGATCAGGATTTGCACATGCAAATATAATTGGGTTCTTAGTCATTTTCTTTACCATTCCTTTTGTTAAAGCACCTTTAGCTGACAAACCTAAAAATACATCAGCATCTTTAATAGCATCTTCTAATGACCTGTCTTTAGTTTCGATAGCATGACTGGATTTCCACTGATTTAAATTTTCTCTACCTTTAAAAATTACACCTGTTCTATCAACCATTGTAATATTTTTTTGTGGAACTCCACTTTTTTTAAATAAGTTAGTGCAAGCCATAGCTGAGGCTCCAGCACCATTTACAACCACTTTAATTTTATCTATTTTTTTTTTACTGATATCAAGTGCATTAATTAATGCTGCGGTAGTAATTATGGCTGTACCATGTTGATCATCATGAAAAACAGGAATATCTAAAATTTCTTTTAGTTTTTCCTCAATAATAAAACAATTTGGTGCAGCAATATCTTCAAGGTTTATACCACCAAAACTTGGAGCAAAATTCTTAATACTATTTACAATTTCGTCTGGGTTTTCAGAGTCAATTTCAAGGTCAATGGAGTCAATATCTGCAAATCTTTTAAATAAAACAGCTTTACCTTCCATAACAGGTTTGGATGCTAAAGCACCAAGATTTCCCATACCCAAGATTGCTGATCCATTGCTTATAACAGCAACAAGATTTCCTTTACTAGTATAATCATATGCAGCCTCAGGATTATTACTGATAGCTCTTACGGGAGCAGCTACACCTGGCGAATATGCTAAAGCAAGATCTCGCTTTGTAGTCATATTTTTTGAAGATGTAATTTCAATCTTCCCTGGCTTTTTATGACTATGAAAATCTAAAGCTTCCTTATCTGTGTAATGATCAATTTTTGTTTTTTTCATTTATGTTAATTAGGTGTACAAATGGGGTAAAATTAAGACTAATATGATTTATGAATTTAGTTAAGTCAACAGGGACTTTTGGTTTTTATACTATAATCAGTAGATTACTTGGTTATTTGAGAGATGTTTTAATTGCAGTTTTTCTTGGAACAAGTTTTTTAGCTGATGCATTCTTTGTTGCTTTTAGAATACCAAATACTTTTAGAAGATTATTCGCTGAGGGAACTTTTAATGCAGCATTTGTGCCAAGTTACACATCAGAATTGGTAAAAAATAATTCAAAATCAAAATTATTTGCAAATCAAATTTTTAATCTTCTTTTTTTAGGACTATTTTTTTTAGTTTTATTGATTGAACTTTTTATGCCAGTTTTTGTGAGTTTAATAGCACCAGGTTTTGTTGAAGATACTAAAAAAATTGAACTAGCAATTGATTTAACCAGAATAACCTTTCCATTCTTGATGTTTGTTAGTTTATCTTCTTTTTTCTCTGCAATTTTAAATTCTCATAATAGGTTTGCCGCAGCTTCAGCAGCTCCAATAATTCTAAATTTAATTTTAATTGGGGTTTTAATTTTTGGAAAATTTTTAAATGATAAACTAATTTACTATCTTGCATATGGTGTATCGATAGCTGGATTTTTACAACTAATTTTTTTGTACAAATTTGTTAAGAAATTTTATGTTATTAAATTTGATTTTAATTTAAAAATTAATAATAAAGTAAAATTTTTTTTTAGAAAACTTTTACCAAGCATTTTTTCTTCAGGAGTAACACAAATTAATATATTAATTGGAACTATTATTGCTTCTTTTCAAGCCAGTGCAGTATCTTACCTATATTATGCTGATAGAATTTATCAAATAAACTTAGCAATTGCTGGGATTGCCATAGGAGTTGTTGTTCTTCCTCAGCTTTCCAAACATGTCCATTTAAAAAAAAAAGATAAGATTTTGAAGATACAAAATAAAGCCTTGGAACTAAGTATGTTTTTGAGCTTACCAGCCTCTATTGCTTTATTTATTGGTGCAGATGAAATTATTTCAGCACTGTTTGGTTATGGTTCTTTTAGTGAAATAGCTGTTTCAAATTCTGCAAGAGCTCTTTATTATTTTGGTTTAGGCTTACCAGCTTTTGCATTAATTAAAGTTTTTTCTACTTTCTTTTTTGCAAACCATGATACAAAAACTCCTTTTTATATTTCTTTAACTGCAGTAATTTTAAACATTATTATTAGTGTATATTTTTTTAAAAATATTGGTTTTATTATTATTCCTATAGCAACAACAATTTCCTCATGGTTTAATGCAATAATATTATTTATTTTTTTAACTAATAGAAACTTATTTCATTTTAATAAAACATTTTTTATTAAATTAATCAGGATATCTTTTGCTTCAGTAATTATGGGTATATTATTTAAATATTTACTAACAATCTTTCAGTATGAATTAGTTTATAACAATTATTTTAAATCAATTTATTTACTAATATCAGTTTTCTTAAGTCTTATTTTTTATTTATTAGTGTCATTATTTATCAAAGCTTTCAAATTTGAAGATATTAATCTAAAGTATTAAAATATGGGAAAAAAAATATTTTCAGGTGTTCAACCAACTGGTAATCTTCATTTAGGAAACTATCTAGGTGCAATCAAAAATTTTGTAGATTTAAATAATGATCTAGATAACGAGTGCGTTTTTTGTGTTGTCGATCTTCATGCGATAACAGTTAATCAGGATCCTAAAGAATTAAGAAATAACATTCGTGAAACGGTAGCTACTTTTATTGCCAGTGGGATTGACCCTGAAAAAAGTATCATCTTTAATCAATCAAAAGTTAGCGCACATTCAGAAGCAGCTTGGATATTAAGTTGTGTAGCAAGAATGGGGTGGTTAAATAGAATGACACAATTTAAAGAAAAAGCTGGAAACGATAAAGAGAAAGCAAGTGTTGGCTTATACTCTTATCCTGTTTTGATGGCTGCAGATATTTTGTTATACGAGACAACTCATGTTCCGGTTGGTGATGATCAAAAACAACACTTAGAACTTTGCAGAGATATAGCTCAAAAATTTAATAATGATTTTAAATTTGAAGATTTTTTTAAAGTTCCCGAACCTTTAATTCAAAAGGAATTTTCAAGGATTATGAGTTTAAAAGATGGTTCAAAAAAAATGAGTAAGTCAGAATCATCAGATTTAAGCCGTATAAATTTAACAGATGATAAAGACCAAATTATTAATAAGATTAAAAAAGCTAAAACAGATACATTGCCTTTACCAGAAACAGTGGCTGAGCTAGAAAAAAGACCTGAAGCTAAAAATTTAATTGGTATTTATTCAAGTTTAGCAAATAAAAATTTAGAAAAATCTATAAAGGAATTTTCTGGAAAAAATTTTTCAGAATTTAAAGAAAAGTTGTCTCAAGCCCTAGTTGAGAAAATCATACCTATTTCTACCGAAATTAAAAAACTTTTAAATGAAAAAGAGTATTTAGATACGATTCTTTTAAAAGGATGTGAAAAAGCAGACAAAATAGCTTCTAAAAAGGTAAATAAAATTCACGAAATAGTTGGTTTTTAGAATATCTTTATTAACAAGTTTCAATTTTGAAATTATTCACTATATATAAAATATGTTTGTTCAGACCGAAATAACACCAAACCCTAATTCGTTGAAGTTTTTACCTGGTAAAACAGTTTCAAACGAAGGATCATTTGAAATAACACGAAAAGATGAAACTAATAATGATTTGATTAGAAATTTGCTATCGATAAATGGTGTTGAAGGTATTTTTCTAGGGAAAGACTTTATATCTATCAATAAAAATGACGACGTTTCATGGGATGAAATTAAGCACATAGTAATTTCTTTAATAAATGATTTTTATTTAAGTGGTAAAGAATGTGTAATCGAAAAAAATCTAACTAAAAACAACGAAGACTTAAAAGATATAGAAAAAAAAATTGTTCAGATTTTAGACCAAAAAATAAGACCAGCAGTTGCAAAAGATGGTGGTGATATTAAATTTAGAGAATTTAAAGATGGCATAGTTAGAGTTCAGCTACAAGGAAGCTGTTCTGGTTGCCCAAGTTCAACAATGACTCTAAAGCAAGGTGTTCAAAATCTTCTTTGTCATTACTTACCTGAAGTAAAAAAAGTTGAGGCTATTTAAATGTTCAGTTTAAAATTTAAAAATTTAAGACTTTTTAATCAAATGGTTATTTTTAAATCAAAATTTTATTTTTTTAAAATGCAAAGAAAAAATCTTAAAGTATTTAAATATTTTGATGACAGAAGAATCGGTGCTATTCCAAGAATTTTTTTGACAAGTATTTTTGTTGTATTTTCTTTTTATTTTATTCCTTCAATAATAGATTTTACAAATCATCAATTATTAAAAAATAATGAATTTCAGAATAATTCTAAAGCTATCTTAGCATATACATTAAATAACAAAGGTAAAGGCGGAGCGATTAATGAAAATCTTAATGAAAAAGATTTATTAATAGATATTTTTAGTTTAAATGATTTAGAGACAGACACTGTTAGATTAAACGCATCTACAATTAAACAATTGTTTGAAGACACAGACTATAAATTGGATGATGTAAGAGAAACAAAATTAGTTAAGCCAGTTGCATTAACTCTTCTTCCTGCTGAAATCAAGATGATAGAAAGTACAAAAAGAAGAAAAGAGTTTTTTATACAGATTGTTCTACCTTTAATTCTTAAGGAAAATAATAATATTAGACTTGATAGAAAAATGCTTTTTACCATCATTAATAAAAGCAATAATACTCAATTGGAAAAAAAATGGCTTGAAAAGAAATATAAACAATATGGAGTTTCCTCTAAAGATTTGTCATTACTAAAAATTAGAATGGATGAAATTCCTGTTTCTTTAGCAATCGCTCAAGCGGCCAAAGAAACTGGTTGGGGAACCTCAAGATTTGCACAAGAAGGAAATGCACTTTTCGGTCAATGGACATGGTCAGGTGAAGGTTTAAAACCTAAAGAAGCAGATGAAAACAAGGGTCATAAAGTTATGAAATTTAATGTTTTACAGGCATCAGTTAGGGCATATCAAAGAAATTTAAATACACATCCTTCTTATGAAAATTTTAGATTAGCACGCGCGCATTTAAGAGATAAAGGCAAACCTTTAGATAGCATGATACTTTCACAGTTCTTAAAAAATTATGCAGAAACTGGGAATCAATATGTGGAAGTTTTACAAAAAATCATAAAACAAAATAATTTAAAAGATTTTGATGATGCAAAATTACTTCCATCAAGCATTGAGCTTGAAAGTTTAATTTAATTTTTTATTACTACAAATTGTGTACCAAACCAACGCCACTCTCCTTCATCATTTAATGAACAATTAATTCTTCCTCTTCTAGGAAGAAATTTATTATCAAAATTAATTGTGAGTGTGTTATTTTTAAAAGTTAAATTTGGCTTTTTCCAGTTACCCCCATCATTCGAATAACAATTGATATTTTTAATATTTTTTTGTGCATCAAAAAATTCAATGATTAGCTCAGGAGGGTTACTATTATCCATAATTTTTTTTTGTTCTGGTTTAAGAGATTTATATTCAAGAGGCTTATAGTTAATTAAAGATGTAAATCTTTTTAATTTACCATATTTTTCATTTATAGGAAATCTGGGTAATTCAAATTTATCTTTATTTATATCAATAATTCCAGAATGTTGTCCAAAAGCAACTTTAAAATTTTTTGAAATATAACTTTTCATAAATAACGAATATTCACCAAATGGATATGAAAAGATTGATGGTGAATATCCTAATTCTTTTTTAAAAATTTTTGTTGCAGTTTCAATATCATTAACAAAATTCTCTTCATCCATATCAATTAGATATTCATGTGTATGAGAATGATGACCAATATATCCAAATTCAGATTGACCGATTTCTCTTATTTCATCCCAGTTCATATATCCAGATTTTCCAACAGGTTCAGTAGATACAAAAAGGATAAATGGAATTTTATTTTTTTTTAAATATGGCCAAGCCTCATCATAAAAAGATCTAAATCCATCATCAATTGTAATTAAAATTTTTTTTTCTTGTTTTGGTTTATTAAATTCATCCACAAAAAATTTAGGATCATAAAATTTATAACCATTTTTTTTAATAATTTGCATTTGATTATTAAAAACATCCATCCGAATATTAGTTGATGGGTATTTATTCTCGTTAAATCTATGATACATTAAAGATAGAATTCCGTTATCATTTGAATAATATTTGCTATTATTTTCTTCTGAATTAGAATTGACTAAAAATGATAGTTGTAAAATGAATAAACTAATAATTGATGCTGCCAAAGATAAAGTTTTTTTAATGATCATTAATAATGATAATAATTATAATATGTCTCTTGAAAATAGTAAAAATAATTATGAAAAACTTGCTATGATTATTAATGAATTTTTAAGAATAAAAAATTTGAAAATTTGCGAAATAAATCAAATTTACATTAATCAAGGCCCAGGGAGTTTTGCAGGTATAAGAAATTCTTTATCAGTAGTTAAAGCTTTTCATTTAGTTAACAAAATTGACTATTATTGTTTTAGTTTTAGTGATTTTGTTAGCGAAAACAATATAAAATATGAAAATATACCTGAACTTTGTAAAAAATTTAAAATTAAAAAAAATTTGATTAATCCCATTTATTTGAGTTAGAATTACATATGTCAGAAACTATAGAACAAAAATGTTTATCTAAAGGAGTTAAACTTACTGATCAAAGACGTATAATTGCTAAAGTTATGTCAGAATCAACTGATCATCCTGATGTGGACGAACTTTACAAAAGAGTTTCTAAGATTGATTCTAAAATAAGTATTGCAACTGTTTATAGAACTGTAAAATTATTTGAGGAGTCAGGTATATTAACTAAACACGAGTTTAAAGGTGGTAAGGCCAGGTATGAAGAATTGAATGAAGGTCATCACGATCATCTAATTGATGTTAAAACAGGAGAAATAATAGAATTTGTTGATGATGAAATAGAGAAATTGCAAAAAAAAGTTGCTGAAAAATATGGTTATAAATTAGTTGATCATAAACTTGAGTTGTATGGAGTTAAAGTAAACTCAAAAGATGAGTAAAAAAATATTTATCAAAACTTTTGGTTGTCAAATGAATGAATACGATTCTAATCGAATTTTTGATACCGTTAAAGAAATTGGATTTAGTCAAACAAGTAATATTGATGAAGCAAATTGTTATTTATTAAATACTTGTCATATTAGAGATAAGGCGAAAGAAAAAGTTTATCACGAAATAGGTAGGGTAAAAAAAAATTTTAGATCAAAAATTAAACCTTTGGTTATAGTTACTGGTTGTGTAGCTCAAGCAGAAAATGAAGAAATGTTGAAAAGAGAACCTTACATTGATTTGGTAATTGGACCCCAAGCTTATCACAAGATCAACAGTAAAATTGAGGAATATTTAAATGAACAAAAACGTTTAGACGAAACAGAATTTGATGCTGTTTCTAAGTTTAACTATTTGGGGAAGATAAAAAATTCATCAAAAAAAATATCATCATTTTTAACTATTCAAGAGGGTTGTGATAAGTTCTGTCATTTTTGTGTTGTACCTTTCACAAGGGGACCAGAATACTCGAGACCATTTGAAAAAATTATTAAAGAGGCAAAAATTCTTGCTGATAATGGAGTAAAAGAAATTGTTTTACTTGGTCAAAATGTTAATGCTTATCAAAATGATAATTATAGATTATCAGATTTAATAATTGAAATCGAAAAAATTCCAGAAATTTTAAGAATAAGATATACCACATCTCATCCAAGCGATATGACAGATGATTTAATTGAAACTTATGGTATTTCAAAAAAATTAATGCCACTTGTTCATTTACCTGTCCAAAGTGGATCAAATAAAATTTTGGAGTCTATGAATAGAAAACATCAAGTTAAAGATTATTTTAATATTTATAAAAAATTGAAAGAAATAAATCCAGCTGTAAGATTTTCGAGTGATTTTATAATTGGTTATCCTGGTGAAGACGAAAAAGATTTTAACAATACTCTTGATTTAATAAAAGAAATAGAATTTATAAATTCTTATTCATTTGTATTTAGCCCTAGGCCCGGTACAGTTGCATCAAAACTTCGATTAATTGATAATAAAATATCTTTTAACAGACTTGAGATAATCCAACAAAAATTATTTGAACATCAAATAAAAATGAATAAATCTTTAGAAAATGAAGTAATTGAAGTTTTAGTAGAAAATAAAATGCAAAAAAATACTAAGTTTTTTGGTAGATCTCAGTACATGACTCCAGTAATATTTAATGGTAATGACAAAGATATTGGTAAAATTGTGAAAATAAAAATAAGCAATAGTAATAGAAATACTCTTTTTGGAGAGATAGTTGAAAAATCTAAATTGAAAGTAGCATAAATTTGAGTGACACCATAAAAAAAAACATCCAAACAAGCTTAAAATTTGTTTATTCCGAAAACAATACATTGAGTGTGATATTTCATGATAATGATTTATTAATGGGTGTTGTTGGTGAGTTTAATAAAAATTTAAAAGAATTAGAGAAAGTTACAGGTGCAAGCTTATATTCAAGAGGAAATTCCATTTTAATAAAATCGACATCTGAAAAAAATGAAATAGTAAAAAATGCAATCCAATTTTTGGTTAATCAATTTTTAAATAATGGTACTATAGAAAACAAAGATATTTTGTCATCAATTGATCAGTTTATGATTAATGAAAAAGTAAAGAATACAAACGTAACTGATATAATTAAGACTCCAAAAAAATCTATTATTCCAAGATCTGAAAAACAGAAAGAATATGTTAGAGCTTTGAGAGAAAAGGAGATTATCATTTCAGCAGGTCCAGCTGGAACAGGAAAAACATTTCTTGCAGTCGCGGTTGGTTTGACGATGTTGTTAGAAAAAAAGATAGAAAGAATAATTTTATCTAGACCTGCAGTAGAAGCAGGTGAAAGATTGGGTTTTTTACCAGGTGACATGAAAGAAAAAGTTGATCCATATTTAAGACCTTTGTACGACTCGCTTTATGATTTATTTCATTTTGAAAAAATTCAAAGAATGATTGAAATTGGTGATATTGAAATAGCTCCTTTAGCTTTTATGAGAGGTAGAACTTTAAAAAATTCATTTGCAATTTTGGATGAAGCACAAAATGCTACTGATACTCAGATAAAAATGTTTTTAACAAGAATTGGTGAAAATTCTAAAATTGTTATAAATGGAGACCCTTCACAAATTGATCTACCCAATAAACAAGCGTCAGGTCTAGATAAGTCAAAGAAACTATTATCTCATTTAAATGAAATTTCAGTTGTAGATTTTGATCATTCAGATGTAGTCAGACATCCTTTAGTATCAAAAATTGTTAAAGCATATTCCAACAGTAATGATCAAAGTTAATGTACTTTCCGAGGATAAATCTTGGTCCAAAAAATTAAAAAAAAAGGAAATTTTTTTTAATAGTATATGCAAATTTTTTCCAAAAAAATTTCAATTTACCGAAAAAAAAGTTTATTTTACTTTACTACTTTCCAATAATAAAAATATTAAAAAATTGAATAAAAAATTTAGAAATAAAAATAAACATACAGATATTTTGTCATTCCCATTTCATCAAAAATCAAAAAAATTAAAAGAAATTTATTTAGGAGATATAATAATTAGTTTCAATTATATGAATAAATCAAAAAATTTAAGCACGTATGATTTTAAAGAAAAAGTGGCAAAAATTTTTATACATGGTTTTTTGCATTTATTAGATTTCAATCATATTAAAAAAAAAGATTACATAAAAATGTTTAATCAAGAAAAAAAAATTTTCAAGTCTGTTCAAAAATTTATTAATTAAATTGAAAAAAAAAATTATACTTGATGTTTTAATATTGCTTTTATTAGGAGCTTTAAGTTCATTGAGTCTTCCACCATTTAATTTTTTTATAATAAATTTTTTTACTTTCAGTATGTTTTTTATTTTTTTATTTAAAAAAATAGACTCCCCATCATATAAAAAGTTTTTTTTTCTTTATGGGTGGTCGTATGGGTTTGGTTATTTTTTAACAAATATATATTGGATAACAATATCTCTTTCATTTGATCAAAATTTTGATTTTTTAATCCCTATTGCTCTTGTTATAATCCCTGCTTTTTTAGCTTTATTTTATGGAATAATTACATTTGTCTTTTATATTTTAAATTTTAAAAATGTAACAAGTGCTTTTCTTCTTTTTTCAATTTTATTTGGATTAATTGAATATATTAGAGGAAATATATTAACAGGATTTCCATGGAATTTAATAGTTTATAGTTTTTCTGAGAACATAAACTTCATAAGTTTTCTCTCTGTTATAGGTACTTACTCATTTAACCTTTTAGTGATTAGTCTTTTTACAGTACCTGCAATTTTAATTTTGAGGAGGTCAAAAAAAGAAATAGTAATGTTTATTTTGTTATTACTAATTCCTATTTTTTTATTTACGTACAGCACTACGTATAAAAAAAACTTTTTAAATCAAGAATTAAAAGAAAATGATTACACAATAAGAGTTATAAGTTCGAATATAAGTATAAATAGATTTTATGAAAATACAAACACAGAGAAAGTTATAAATGAATTAATAAACTTAAGCTCTCCTGATCCTGAGAAAAAAATATTTTTTTTATGGCCAGAAGGAATAATACCTGACACTTATCAAGATCAACTAATCTTATACAAAGATTTATTCAAAGAAAGTTTTACAAAAGATCATTTAATTGGTCTTGGAATAACAAGTAGGTTTTCAATTAAAGACGAATACAAATATTTTAACTCATTTTCTGTATTTGATAATAATTTAAAGTTATTAAAAAATTATAATAAAATTAATCTGGTTCCTTTTGGAGAATTTTTACCATTCGAAAATATTTTAAGTAAGATTGGTTTTAAGACAATAACAAATAACTTTGGATCTTTCACAAAAGGTGAGATAAGAGAAATTATTCAATTAGAAAGCAATTTTAAAAACTTTAGTTTCTTACCACTTATTTGTTATGAAATAATTTATAGTGGAAACCTTACAAAAGATTTAAATTTTGATTACATTTTAAATATTTCTGAAGATGGATGGTTTGGAAAATCTATTGGACCAAATCAACACTTAGTTCATAGTATCTTTAGGGCAATAGAAAGTGGAAAATATTTAATTAGATCTGCTAATAATGGTATGGCTGTAATAATTAATCCACTGGGTGAAATCGAAAAAAAAATAGATTATGAAAAAGATGGTTATATTGACTTTACAAGTAGAAGAGATCTAGAACCAACTATATTTTCTATTTATGGAAATAAAATATTTTTTGTATTAATTTTGTTGTATATTTTTTTAATTTTTTCATTTAATAGGATCAAAGATGAGTGATTTAAAAAATTTTCTTTTTACAAGCGAGTCAGTTTCTGAGGGGCATCCAGACAAAGTATCAGACAGAATTTCTGATATGGTGGTAGATACATATTTGTCAAAAGATCCTTTTTCAAGAGTTGCTTGTGAAACACTTACTACAACAAACAAAGTTGTATTGGCAGGTGAAGTAAGAGGGCCTAAAATTCAAAACGATGAATTAATTAATAAAGTAAGAGATTGCATAAAAGATATTGGTTATGATCAAGAAGGTTTTACTTGGAGAGAAAAAACTAAAATAGAAAGTCATTTACATTCACAATCAGTGGATATTGCAATGGGTGTAGATTCTTCAGGCAATAAGGATGAAGGCGCCGGAGATCAAGGAATTATGTTTGGTTATGCTTGTAATGAAACAGATGTTTTAATGCCAGCTCCAATTCATTATTCACACAAAATTTTGAGATTAATGGCACTAGATAGAAAATTAGGTAAATTAAAAAATATTGAACCTGATTCTAAAAGTCAAGTGACCTTCGAATATATCGATGGCAAACCATCGAAAGTTAAATCAGTAGTAATATCTTCACAACATTCTAAAGATGTTAATCAAGATCAAGTTAAAGAATTATTAAGACCATACATGGTAAAATCTATACCAAGTAATTTTTTAGAGGGATTTGATGAAAAAGAATTTTATGTAAATCCAACTGGTAATTTTGTTATAGGCGGTCCAGATGGGGATTGTGGTTTAACAGGAAGAAAAATTATTGTTGATACTTATGGTGGCGCAGCCCCACATGGTGGTGGTGCTTTTTCAGGTAAAGATCCTACTAAAGTTGACAGATCAGCAGCTTACGCAGCTAGATACATAGCAAAAAATGTTGTTGCATCAAAGATTTCTGAAAAATGTTTAATACAATTAGCTTATGCTATAGGAGTTTCTAAGCCACTTTCAATTTATGTAAATCTTTTTGATAGCGACTTAGATAAAAATAAATTTGTAGAGGAAAAAATTAAAGACAATTTTGATTTAAGTCCGAGAGGTATTAGAGAAATGTTAGGATTAAATAAACCAATATATGAAAAAACAGCTGCTTATGGTCATTTTGGAAGAGAACCTGACAATGATGGTGGTTTTTCTTGGGAAAATACCGATAAATCAAACATTTTTTTAAAATAGTTTTTATTGAATAATTAAAAAACTTTTATATATTGCCACTACATTGTTGAATTATCAAAATGGGCTTTAGCCCATTTTTTTTTGGAGCAATCAAAATTATGTTAAATAAAAGAGCTGATAAACTTGAATTATTAAGAATAGCTGAAGCAGTAGCTTTAGAAAAATCTATTGATAAAGAGCTGATAATAAGTTCAATGGAAACTGGGATTGCAAAGGCTGCAAAATCAAAGTTTGGACAAGATAATGAAATTAAGGTTATTATTAATAGAGATAATGGTGACATTGGAATTTTTAGAAAATTAATAGTTTCTGATAATCCAGAAAATTCAAATACTGAAATCAAACTTGAAGATGCTATTGTTTTAAATGAAACTAATAAAGACAAAACTATAGGTGATGAAATTTTACAACCTCTACCGTCATTTGATTTTGGAAGAATAGCTGCTCAAACTGCCAAACAAGTTATAAATTTTAACGTTAGGGAAGCTGAAAGAGAAAGACAATATAATGATTTTATTGATAAGAAAGATAGTATTTTAAGTGGTATAGTTAAAAGATTAGAATTTGGAAACGTAATTGTAGATCTAGGAAGAACTGAGGCAATAATCCAAAAAAATGAAATAATACCCAGAGAAAATATTAAAGCTGGTGATAGGATCAAAGCTTATTGTCATGATGTGAGAAGAGAAACAAGGGGACAACAAATCTTTTTATCAAGGGCACATCCTAAGTTTATGGAAAAACTTTTTGTCCAGGAAGTTCCTGAGATTTACGATGGTTTAATTGAAATAAAATCTTCTTCTAGAGATCCTGGGAGTAGAGCAAAGATTTGTGTAAAAGGTGTAGATACTTCTCTTGATCCAGTAGGTGCTTGTGTTGGTATGAGAGGCTCAAGAGTTCAAGCCGTAGTGAATGAATTGCAAGGCGAAAAAATTGATATAGTAAATTGGTCAGAGGATCCTGCAATTCTAGTATCTAATGCATTGTCACCCGCGGAAGTTCAAAGAGTAAATGTAGATTTAGAAAGAAAAAAACTAGATGTAATCTTAACAGAAGAAAACTTAAGTAAAGCAATTGGAAGAAGAGGACAAAATGTTCGACTTGCAACAAAATTATTAAATTATGAAATTAATATTATGACAGACTCAGAAGATTCTGAAAAAAGACAGTTGGAGTTTAAAGAAAAAACAGATAATTTTGTAAAAAATTTAGAATTAGATGAAACACTCGGTCAATTGCTTGTGGCAGAGGGTTATTCAACTATTGATGATATAAAAGATAGTTCTGTCGAAAATCTTTTAAAAATAGAAGGTATTGAGGAAGAAACTGCAAAAGCTCTTATTGAAAGAGCAAAAGAGTTCCACCAAAAAGATCTAGAAGATATTTCTGAGAGAATTAAAGAATTAGGCCTTGAAGAGTCATTAATAAACTTAAAGGGCTTAACACCAGGTATGTTGGTTACGTTAGGAGATCAAAAAATACTTACTCTACAAGACTTTGCCGATCTAGCATCAGATGAATTAACTGGTGGTTTTGATGTTGTTAAAGGTGAAAGAGTTAAGGTTCAGGGTTATTTAGAGGATTTTGCATTGTCAAAAGAAGAGGCAGACGGATTAATTATGTCTGCTAGAAACATAATTTATAAAGATTGAGAGATGAGCTATGGAAAAAAAAACGAAACTAACAATATCTGGTGGCATAGCTAAAAAATCTATAAAAAATATTGATAAAGCAAAAAGTCTTGGAAAAAACTCAGTCGTTATTGAAAAACAATCAGGTAAATTTTCTGGAAAAGGTGGAACTTTTAAATCAGGTTTTGCAAAATCAAAAACAAGCTCAACATACAATAAGGGTAATTTAGGGAAACCAAACTTTAACTCAAAATCACCTCCGCCAGCGAGTGATTTTGAAAGGAGAAAATTAGCCGAACAAAGAGCCACTAAAAGATTAAAAGAGGAAAATGAAAATAAAAATAAAAAAACTACAAAATCTGGAACAAAAAAAAGAGAGTTAAAATTAACGGTTTCAAGGGCTTTGAGTGATCAGATTGAAGCTAGAGAAAGAAGTTTAGCTTCAGTCAAAAGAGCAAGACAAAAAGAAAATAGAAATTTAACAAAAGAAGAAGTTCAAGAAAATTTAAAACCTGTAAAAAGAGACATTAATATTCCAGAGATAATTACAGTCAGAGAGCTTGCAAATAGAATGGCTGAACAATCAAGTAATATAATTAAACATATGTTTGGTATGGGTGTTACGGTAACTATCAATCAAAACTTAGCAGCTGATACTGCAGAATATTTAGTTAAAGAGTTTGGCCATAATCCAATTAGGGAAGAAAAAGCTGAAGAAATTATAAAAAAAATAAAAGCCTCTAGAACAGAGAACTTAAAAAATAGACCACCAATTATTACTGTTATGGGTCACGTCGATCATGGCAAAACATCAGTTCTAGATGTTTTGAGAAGTGCAAATGTAGTTTCAGGAGAATTTGGTGGAATAACTCAACATATAGGAGCTTATCAAATAGAAAATAAGTCTAAAAAATTAACTTTCATTGACACACCAGGCCACGCAGCTTTTACTGAAATGAGAGCAAGAGGTTCAAAGCTTACTGATATTGTTGTTTTGGTTGTTGCAGCCGATGATGGTGTCAAACCACAAACAATTGAGTCAATAAAACATGCTAAGGCGGCAAATGTTCCAATTGTAGTTGCGATTAATAAATGTGATTTGCCAGATGCAGATCCACAAAAAATTAAAAATCAATTATTAGAACATGAACTAATAGCTGAAGATTTATCAGGTGATACTTTGATGGTTGAAATTTCTGCTAAAACAAAATTAAATTTAGATAAATTAATTGAGTCAATTATTCTTCAAGCAGAAATTTTAGATCTTAAAACAGATTTTGAGTCAAAAGCAACAGGCGTTGTGTTAGAGTCCAAAATTGATACTGGAAGAGGAGCAGTAGCAACAATTATTGTTACAACTGGAACTTTAAAAAAGGGTGATTTTTTTGTAAGTGGGTTAAGATGGGGAAAAATTCGAGCAATTATTAATGATAAAGGAAAAAATATTGATGAAGCTTCACCATCAACACCTGTAGAAATTTTAGGAATCAATGGAGCAGCAAAAGCAGGAGATGATTTTATAGTCCTTGATAATGAAAAAGAGGCAAAAACTTTAAGTGAAAATAGAGCTCAAGAGAGTAAAGATGGAAAAAATCCGCTTACATTTGCAACTCAAGAGTCTGCATTTTCTAATAAATCTGCTGAGGAATTAAATTTAATAATTAAATCTGATGTTCATGGTTCGTCAGAAGCAATCAAGAATGCAATCAGTCAAATTAAACATGATGAGGTAAAACCAAAGATTATTTTATCAGATATTGGAATGGTTACTGAAACAGATGTTACTTTAGCAAAAGCGTCGAATGCAGTGTTGATTGCATTTAATGTTAAACCTAGTAAAGAAGCAAAAAAACTTGCAGAAAATGAAAAAATTAAAATTTCATCTTATAATATAATTTATGAAGTTCTAGACTTTGTAAAAAAAAGAATGTCTGGATTGTTGACACCTGATGTTCAGGAAAAAACTATTGGCACTGCCCAAATCTTAGAAATTTTTAAAGTTTCAGGTGCAGGAAAAGTTGCTGGTTCAAAAGTAACAGACGGCGAAATTAATAGTAATTCAGATATAAGAATAATAAGAGATGGAACTATTATTTTTACTGGGAAAGTAGGAACTTTGTTTAGAGAAAAAAATCAAGTAAAACAGGTAAACAATGGTCAAGAATGTGGGATCACAGTAAAAGACTATATGGATTTCCAAAAAGATGACACATTAGAGGCTTTTAGTGTTACAACAAAAGAAAGGTCGATATAATGGCTGATAGAATAGGAAAACCAGTTTCTCAAAGACAGTTAAGAGTTGGTGAGATGATTAAGCAGTCTTTAAGCATGATTTTTATAAGAAATGAGGCTAAGGTTCCGAATTTAGAAACAAATACAATAACAGTGACGGAAGTAAAAATGAGTCAAGATTTAAAGATTGCTAAAGCATACGTTCTTCCACTTGGTGGCAAAAATGCAGAAGAAACAATCAATATTCTTAGAGAATACTCATTTTTAATAAGAAAAATTCTATCTCAAAAGGTAGTCATGAAATTTTTACCAAAATTACTCTTTAAAAAAGATGAGTCTTTTGAGTATGCAGAAAAGATTGAAAATTTAATAAAACAAACTAATAAATAGGAAAAATATGAGTAAAAAAGCACAAGAATTAGCAATGCATGAAAAAGATACTGGATCTTCAGAGATCCAAATCGCTTTGCTAACTGAAAAAATTGATACTCTCTCAAAACACATTAAACAATTCAAAAAAGATAAACATTCATCTGTTGGATTGTTGAGAGCTGTCAATAGACGAAAAAAATTGTTGGATTACCTTAAAAAAAATAAGGTGGACTCCTACAAAAATGTACTGTCGAAATTGAATTTAAGAAAGTAGAAATCAAAATAGATAGAATGAAATGGAACGAAACGAAATGGAAATGAAATGTTTAAAGTATACAAGAAGGAAATTGAAGTAGCAGGAAAGAAGATAAGTTTAGAAACAGGTAAAGTAGCAAGACAAGCAGACGGTGCAATAATAGCAACATGTGGTGAAACAGTTATTTTAGCAACAGTAGTAGGCGCAAAGAAAGTAAATCCAGATATGGATTATTTTCCATTGTCAGTAAATTATCAAGAAAAATATTATGCTGGAGGTAAAATTCCGGGAGGTTATTTTAAAAGAGAAGCAAGACCAACCGAAAGTGAAACGTTAACCTCTAGATTAATTGATAGACCAATAAGACCTTTATTCCCAGATGAATTTAAGAATGAAGTGCAGTTGTTACCAACTGTGATCTCATACGATAAAGAAAACCAACCAGATATCTTAGCAATCACTGCATCATCTGCAGCTTTAGCTATTTCAGGAATGCCATTTATGGGTCCAGTAGGAGCTTCTAGAGTTGGTTTTGTTGATGGTAAATATATTCTTAATCCATCAAAAACAGAATTAGAAAATTCAAGTTTAGATTTAGTTGTAGCTGGTACCAAAGATGCTGTTCTTATGGTTGAGTCAGAAGCAAACGGTTTAACTGAAGAAGAAATGTTAAATGCTGTTAAATTTGGTCATGAAGGATTTGTTCCTGTAATTAAAATGATCGAAGAACTTGCAAAAGAATGTAGAAAAGCAGAGTGGACAGTTGAAAAAAAAGATTTGTCTGAAATTAAAAAAAAACTTGAGACAACATTTACTAAAGATCTTAAAAAGGCTTTTGCTACAAGAGATAAACAAGATAGATCAAATCAAATTTCAGAGATAACTGATAAAGCAAAAAAACTTTATGAGGAAGATGAAACTTACACTGATCTTGACGTTAATAGTCAGTTAAAAAATCTTGAGAAATCTATTGTAAGAACAGATATCCTTAAAAATAAGAATAGAATTGATGGTAGAGGTTTGTCTGATGTAAGACCAATTTCATGTGAGGTTGGTGTTTTACCAAGAACACATGGT
This sequence comes from uncultured Pelagibacteraceae bacterium, assembly GCA_902510495.1. Taxonomy (GTDB): domain Bacteria; phylum Pseudomonadota; class Alphaproteobacteria; order Pelagibacterales; family Pelagibacteraceae; genus Pelagibacter. The sequence goes on along the minus strand of CABXBX010000005.1, from coordinate 5,759 downwards.
TCTGCATTATTCACGAGAGGAGAAACTCAAGCGATCGTAACAGCTACTTTAGGCACATCTGATGATGAACAAAGAATTGAGAGCTTAGATGGATTACAAAGAGAAAGATTTATGCTTCATTACAATTTCCCTCCTTTTTCAGTTGGAGAGACTGGAAGAATAGGAACTGGAAGAAGAGAAATAGGGCATGGTAAATTGGCATGGAGAGCTATTCACTCATCTTTACCTTCAAAAGAGTCATTTCCATATACTTTTAGAGTAGTGTCTGAAATTACAGAGTCTAACGGTTCTTCTTCTATGGCTACAGTTTGTGGAACATCTTTAGCATTGATGGATGCTGGAGTACCAATTAAAGAGCCTGTTGCAGGTATAGCAATGGGTTTAATAAAAGAGGGTGATGATTTTAGTGTCTTATCCGACATCTTAGGGGATGAGGATCATTTAGGTGATATGGATTTTAAAGTTGCCGGAACTAAAGATGGAATTACTTCTCTTCAAATGGATATCAAAATTACAGGTATTACGTTTGAAATCATGGAGCAGGCATTAAGCCAAGCCAAAGATGGAAGAGTTCATATTTTAGGTGAAATGAATAAAGCATTGTCAGCTTCAAGAGCAGATGTTGGAAAACATACTCCAAAAATGGAAAAAATTACTGTTGATAAAAAAGATATTGCAGCAGTGATTGGAAAAGGTGGTGCAACGATCAGAGAGATAGTTGAAAAATCAGGTGCTAAAGTTGATGTAAATGATGAAGGTGTGGTAACTGTTGCTGCTCCAGATGAAGAAGCCAGAAATATTGCTATGCAAATGATTAAGGATATCACTGCAAAAGCAGAACTGAATAAAATTTACTCAGGCAAAGTTATGAAAATAATGGAATTTGGTGCATTTGTTAATTTCTTAGGAAAACAAGATGGACTAGTTCATATTTCAGAACTAGCAGATAAAAGAGTTGCTAAGGTTACTGACGTTGTGAAAGAAGGTGACGAAGTGAAGGTTAAAGTAATTGGTTTTGATAGAGGTAAAGTTAAATTATCTATGAAACAAGCTGTTGAATAGAAATCTTTTATTCTAATTAAGAACGCTATGACCTCGATTGATCATACATTTTCTGTAAATATCTTCATATTGTGTTTGAGCTGTTGGTGACATTAACCAAAAACTTATGTTACTTCCTAGGCTGGTGTTTTCTTTCGCAATCTGTTTACAATGCTGAAGATCATTACTAATTTCTTTTGCTTTATCTTCATCAAATGTTCCTGACCTTCCTCCTGTGTCAATAATTGGTTTATAACTTGCACAAGAAGTTAAAAATCCAAAAATTAAAGTAAAAAATATTAATTTAGTAAAATTTTTCATGTTTAGGTAATATTCTTAGGGTCTGGCATTCCAACTTTGTTATATCCAGCGTCTACGTAGTGAATTTCACCTGTAACTCCGTTTGCAAGATCACTAAGAAGATATAATGCAGAATTTCCTACATCATGAATATCAACATTTCTTTTTAAGAAAGAATGGTCTTCATTCCATTTATATAAGAATTTTGCATCTCCTATGGCAGAAGCAGCTAGTGTTTTAATAGGTCCAGCACTAATGGCGTTTACTCTCATACCTTTAGCTCCTAAATCTCTTGCAAGATATTTAACACTTGCTTCAAGAGCTGATTTACAAACACCCATTACATTATAATTTGGAATAGCTTTAGTAGACTCGTAAGTTAATGTAAGCAAGCTTCCACCTTGCTCTATCACCTTTGAAGCTTCTTTTGCAACTTCTGTGAATGAAAAGCATGAAATTAACATACTTCTTAAAAAATTTTCTCTAGTTGTATTCAAGTACTCTCCTGATAATTCTGATTTATCTGAAAAAGCAACTGCATGAACAACAAAATCAATTTTACCCCATTGAGATTTAATATCTTCAAATAATTTTACTACTTCCTCTTTTTTTTCAACATCACAACTGAATGTTACTTTTGAATTTAATTTTTCTGCTAAAGGTATTACCCTTTTTTTTAAGGCATCACCTAAGTAAGTAAAAGCTAGTTCTGCACCTGCCTCAGCCAGTTTTTGAGAAATTCCCCATGCAATAGATCTCTCATTGGCAACACCCATGATTAATCCTTTTTTACCTTTCATTAAACTCATAATTAAACCTTTTCAAAAATTAAAGCAGCATTGGTTCCGCCAAAACCAAAACTATTAGACATTACCGTATTCAAGGTTGCTCCAGTTTCTGTTTTAACAGTTATTGGAAATTTTTTAGCTTCCTCATCCATTTCGTTAATATTCGCTGAACCAGTTATGAAGTTATTCTTCATCATTATCAAACAATAAATTGCTTCATGCACTGATGCAGCACCCAAAGGATGTCCTGATAAAGATTTAGTTGAACTAATTTTTGGAATATTTTCTCCAAAAGTTTCTTTAACAGCATTTAATTCTGTAATATCTCCCACAGGAGTAGATGTTCCATGAGTATTAATGTAATCAATTTTATTTTTGGCAGTGGCCATTGCCATTTTCATACATCTTACAGCTCCTTCACCTGATGGCGCTACCATATCATATCCATCTGAAGTTGCTCCATAACCAGTTAATTCCGCATATATTTTTGCCCCTCTTGCCTTAGCATGTTCATATTCCTCAAGGACTAATACTCCACCGCCTCCAGCAATTACAAAACCATCTCTAGTTTTATCATACGGTCTTGACGCTGTTTTTGGTGTATCATTATATTTTGATGATAAAGCAGTCATGGCATCAAACATGGCAGTCATAGCCCAATGAATTTCTTCACTACCCCCAGCAAACACAACATCTTGTTTACCCATTTGAATCAATTCCATTGAATTTCCGATACAGTGTCCACTTGTTGCACAAGCTGAACTCATTGTGTAATTGGTTCCTTTGATTTTAAAAGGGACAGCTAGAGTTGCAGAAGCTGTACTAGCCATAGTTCTTGGAACAATAAATGGTCCCATTAACTTTGGAGTTTTAGCTCTTGTTTTGTCTGCTGCTAAAATTACGTTTTCAATTGAAGGTCCACCAGAACCCATCACAATTCCTGTTTTAAAATTACTCACTTCATTTTCTTCTAATCCAGAATTTTTAATTGCTTCTTTCATCGCAATGTAATTATACGCTGATCCTGATCCCATAAATCTTATAGTTTTTCTATCTATGTGATCTTCAAGTTTTATATTTGGTTTACCATGTACATGACTTTTAAGATTATGTTCTTTGTACTCATCTGAGTATGAAATACCAGATTTTGAATTTAATAGTGATTGATGAACTTCTTCTTGATTATTTCCTAAGCAAGAAACAATTCCCAATCCTGTTATTACCACTCTTCTCATTATTTAAATAATCCTACTTTTAAGCTGTCTGCAGAGTATATTTTTTTATTATCTGCAAAAACTACACCATTTGCTAATCCTACTGTAGTTCCACCAGGTGACATAATTTTTTTCATATCAATTTCATATTTAACTAATTTTACGTCTTGCAATACTTCACCAGTAAATTTAACAGCACCAACTCCTAGCGCCCTACCCTTACCAGGATTTCCTATCCAGCCCAGATAAAAACCAACTAACTGCCACATTGCATCGAGACCCAAACAACCAGGCATCACAGGGTCTTCTTTAAAGTGACAATCAAAAAACCAAAGATCTTTTTTAATATCTAGCTCAGCTGTTAAAGATCCTTTTTTAAAAGCTCCTTTATCCTCATTAATATCTGTAATTCTATCAAACATCAGCATAGGTGGAAGTGGTAATTTTGCATTGCCTGAACCAAAAAGTACACCATTCCCGCAGCTTATTAATTCATCATAAGAGAAGGAATTTTTTTTCATAAAATTGAACACCTTTAATACTTGATTTTATTTAATTATAATATACATATAGTTTAGAATTATTATAAAAAAGAATGTTAAAAAACACTGAATTTACTGAAAAATTAAGGTCATCAGGATTAAGACCCACGAAACAAAGACTTAAAATTTGTGAAGTTTTATTTAATAGAGAAAAAACTTTTCATTTTACTATAAATGATCTTGTAAAGAATATTTCAAACCAACTTAATGAAAAAATATCTTTAGCAACTGTTTACAACACAGTTCATGCATTTAAAAAAAAAGGGTATCTAAAAGAAATCTCTATTAATAGCGATAAAAGTTATTTTGATACAAATATATCCAATCACCATCATTTTTTTGATGAAGATACAAATGAGTTAATTGACTGCAATGATGATAGTATTGAAACACCTAATGTAAAAAAAAATATTACAGGAAAAAAAATTAATTCGATTGAAGTTTTAATTAAAGTTGCGACTGATAATCAAAATCACAATTAATACAATAATTTCAATAACTTAAAAACTATATTATAATAATTCTAAACTGTTGACATATAGTTTAGAATAATTATATATTGAATATAACAATGAGGAGACAAAAATGTCATTAAAAGGAACAAAAACAAAAGAAAATCTAGAAGCAGCATTTGCTGGTGAGAGCCAAGCAAACAGAAGATATCTTTACTTCGCTCAAAAAGCAGACATTGAAGGATACAATGATGTTGCATCAGTATTTAGATCAACAGCAGAGGGTGAAACAGGACACGCTCATGGTCACTTAGAATATTTAGAAGAAGTGGGTGATCCAGCTACTGGTTTACCAATTGGTGAAACTAAAGCTAATCTAGCATCAGCAGTGCAAGGTGAAACGCATGAATATACAGACATGTATCCTGGTATGGCAAAAACTGCTAGAGAAGAAGGTTTTGAAGAAATTGCTGATTGGTTTGAAACTTTAGCAAAAGCTGAAAAATCACACGCTGGTAAATTCCAAAAAACTTTAGAATCTATTAGCTAAAAAAATAAATTAGTGGGCAACTTCAGTGCCCACTAAAATTACTCAAATTTCAAGTTTTATTATATGAACAAAGAAGGAAGCACAGAAGCACCTATAAGGCATCCTATAGATTTTGAACATCCTGATTTTTTGAATCCAGAAAAACTAGATGCAGAAATGAGAAGAGTGTTTGATATTTGCCATGGTTGCAGAAGATGCTTTAATTTATGTGATTCTTTTCCTAAATTATTTGACATGATTGATGAGTCTGAAAATGAAGATGTCGAAAGTCTAAAAAGTAAGCAATTTGAGCCAGTTGTAGACGCATGTACCCTGTGTGATATGTGCTTTATGACCAAATGTCCTTATGTGCCACCACACGATTTTGATTTAGATTTTCCTCACTTAATGTTGAGATATAGAACGGCTCAAAAAAAATTAGGAAAATTACCAAGTATACCTAGACAATTAGCTCAAATAGATAGAAATGCTAAAATTGGTGTCATGCTTTCAAAATTTGTTAACTGGGTATCAAATATTAAAAATAAATTTTTTAGAAAAATTTTAGAAATAGTTGCTGGAATTGATAAAAGAGTTCAACTTCCCAAATATAACTCAGAAACTTTTTCAAATTTTTTTAAAAAAAATAAAGACAAAATAAATTTTGAGACTTCAAACAAAGATAGAAAGGTAGTAATTTACACCACTTGTTTTGTTAATTTTAATAAAAAAAATACAGGTGTTGCAGCTTTAAAAGTACTTAAAAAAAATGGTGTAGAAGTCCAAGAAGCTTATCCTGGATGTTGTGGAATGCCTTTTTTAGAACAAGCAGATCTACAAAAAGTTGTTGAACAAGCAAAAAAAGTTTCCAAAGATTTGTTAGAATGGGTTGA
>CABXBX010000004.1 GCA_902510495.1 uncultured Pelagibacteraceae bacterium | reverse complement strand
CTAGAGAAGTAAGAATAGTAACTCCTATTAATTTAGTTTTGCCCGCTTCTTTTTTTGCAGCTTTTAATGCTTCTAGACCTGAACTTATATGGATTGTTAAATAATTAAATTTTAAATCTCTAACAGCTTTAATTGCTGATGCACAAGTGTTAGGAATATCTGAGTACTTGTAATCACCAAATGTGATTTTGTTTTTTAATTTAGATACAAAGTTTCTTCCATTTCTGGAATTTAAAAATTCTAAACCAAATTTATAACCAATCTTTAATTTTGAATTTTTTGTTTTTTTAATAATTTCTTTAATTTTAGAAATATTGGCACTATCACAAGCTATAAAAATTTTATTCTTTTTCATTATTAAGCTTTTTAAACAATTCTTTAGACATTTTCCATTTGATTACCCTTTTTTTAGGCACATTAATTTTTGTTCCTGTTTTAGGATTTCTTCGTATAGACTCTTTTTGAATATTAGTTCGAAAAGTTCCAAAACCTCTTAATTCGCAACCATCACCACGATTGAGGCTATTTTTAATTTCTTTTAAAATTATATCTATAAGTTTACTTAGATCACGAGTAAGGAAATTTGGATAGGATTTTTTAAGTTGTTTAATAAGCTCTGATTTTACAATAGCCAATTTAATCTTTTTTATTTTTTGTTATCTTTCTTTTTTTTTAAATCATCTGCAAGAGAACTAAAAGGAAGTGATTTACCCGAACCTTCAGTGGTACCAAATTTTTCTAAAGCCTCAGCCCGTTCAAGTTCCTCTAATAGTTTAATACTTAAAGTAACTTTTCTTTTATCAAGATCCAAGTCTAAAATGGCACAATCAATTCGCTCACCACCTGTAAATCTTGATTGTCTTTGGTCCGGAGCATTAAGAGCTATATTAGATCTTTTGATCGGTAAGTCCATTTCACAACCTTCAGGCCTTACAATTAAACCTTTGTTATCTGATGAGATAATTTTAACAGTAATAGTTTGCTTAATTTTTTTATCATTGAACCAATCAAATGGATCTGGTTGATTTTGTTTTAATCCTACTCTAATTTTTTGATCAAGAACTTTTATTTCTAAAACTTTTACTTTAATTTTATCTCCCCGTTTATACATATTTAATTCTTGTTCACCGTTGTTAGTATAACTTAAGTCATTACAGTGTAAAAAAGTATCGATATCTAAATCTCCAATTTTCACAAATAAAGAATATTCATTTTTGTTTATAACCTCACCTTCAGTTGTAGTTCCAACAGGGAATTTCTTTTCAAAAATTTCGAATGGATTTTCTAATGTTAATCTGTGTGAAATTGCTACTCGTCTTTTTTCTTTATCTATCTCAGTAATAACACAATCTATTTCATCATTTACTTTAAACATTTTCTTTGCAGAGGTATTTTTTTTATTCCAACTTAATTCACTTGAGTGTAATAATGTGGTCAGTCCAGGAAGTTCCGAAAGTTCACAGAAGGCGCCAAATTCCATTAGTTTAATTACTTTAAACTTATAAGTTTTGTTTAATTCATAATTATCAATTTTTTCAAATGGATCAGGTGAAAGTTGTTTTACTGAACAACCTACTTGTAATTTATCTTTATCAACTGATATGACTTTTAAATCAACCTTATCACCTATATTAAAAAGTTCATCAGGATGATTAACTCTTGAATATGAAAGCTCAGACGTATGACATAAAACATCTAGCTCATTATTGACATTAAAAAAACAGCCAAATGTACTATAGCCTTTTACTTCAGCTCCTTTAATAATGTCTCCGACCTTAAATTTTTCAACAATTTTAGCTTTATCTTCTTTTTTGAAAGATGAAATGATCTCTCTACGAGATACACATGCATTTCCTCTGATTTTGTCTAATTTGATCAAAGCAAATTTTTGAGGCTCATTCATTAAATGGGAAATGTCTTTAAGAGGTTTATCACTAATTTGTGACCCCGGTAAAAACATTAAGGAACCAGTTTCTATATGCTCAACAATGCATCCACCTTTGCATTTAGAAGTTATTTTACCCATTATAGGTTCATTTTTTTCATAAGCTTCAACAAGCTTGTCCCATCCTTTAATTTTTTGTGCTTTATTAGCCGAAACTAAAACCTCACCATTTTTATCTTCAATTTTTTCTAAGAGAACTGGTATGGTCTCTCCAATTTTTATCTTTTCGGATAATCCCATACTTTTTAATTCATTAATATCTAGCACTGGTTCAGACTTAAGACCCTCACAATGAAGAAACACATATTTATCTGTAATTTTATTTATTTTACCCTCGATGATTTTACCTTCTTCAATTTGAGTTTTTGAGAGGTTAGAATTTAATAATTTTTCGAATTCTTTTGAAGCTGGGTTTGATAGATCTTTGTATATTTCCATTAATTATTAATTTTTTTGTCTATAATATTTTTAATTTTTAAAAAACACGCTCTTTTAGATAAATTTGACGTATTTATCAACACTGAATCTCTAGTTTTCTTTAGTGGTGATATATTACGATTATAGTCACTTTTATCACGTTTTTTTATGCTTTTTAGGACTTCAGCGAAGGAAATTCTTTTTTTTAATTTTCTTAATTCATCGAATCTTCTTTGAGCCCTTATATTTATATTTGCAGTAATAAAAAATTTAAAATCTGCATCAGGTATAATTTTATAAGTAATATCTCTACCATCGAGACAGGAGCCATTGAATTTTTTGGGAGGGTTGTAAGCACAATTAATCTGAAATGAATGAACAAGTTTTCTTAAAATATTGTTTTTGGCAATTATAGAAGCTTCAGTGCCAACTTCATCAGATAACAACTTTTTATTTTGAAGTTCTTTTATATTTAACTTCTTTATTTTTTTTTTGATAAAACTCATATTATATCTTTTTTTTTGACTTATCTTTAAATACGCTATCATTCTATAGATTTTACCAGTATCTAAATATAGAAGATTATAATGTTTAGATATTGATTTTGCCAATGTGCCAGCTCCAGCTGCAGCTGGAGAGTCTATAGCAATCTTTATATTTTTCTTTTTATTTTTCATTTCATTAAAATATTGATTGTTTTCAAAAAGGAAGGAAAGGAAGATTTAATGGCATCTTGATTATGTATATGCCATTCTCCCCCAAAAGATAACGCAGCTATTACACTAGTCATAAAAACTCTATGATCTTTCAAATAATTTTTAATTGTAATTTTTTTATTAACCTCCAAGTTTGGATTTCCAAATATTTTGATTGAGTTGTTAGTTGATATAATTTTAACTCCCATTAAACTTAAAATTTTTGAACCCCATTTTAATCTTGGACTTTCTTTTTTGTCTAATTCATCTAAATTTTTAAAAAAGGAAACTCCCTTAGCTTTTGCAGCAACTAAAAAAATAACTAAAAATTCATCAATTGCACCACTATTTAAATTAGCTGGACAATTTATAGATTTTATAACTTTAGGACTTCTAATATTTAGATCAGCAATTAGTTCTCCCTTATAAGTTCTCTTATTATTTAATGAAATTGATACACCCATTTTTTTAAGAATAGTAAGCATACCTACTCGTGTAGGATTAATGTTCACATTTTTGATTATAAGTTTAGATTTTTTAGAGAGAATAGTTAGTGCTATAAAAAAAGCACTTGAGCTTATATCTGAGGGAATATTATAATCTATTGGGTTTATTTTTTTTACTTTATTAACTTCAATCAAATCAAAATTTTTTTTTTTTTTAACTTTAAATGGTAATTTTAAATGTTTAAATAAAAGCTCAGTATGATTTCTTGATTTTTTTGCTTTAATTATTGTTTTTCCGTTAGTTTTTATTCCAGCAAAAATAACACTACTTTTACATTGAGCAGATCCATTTCTTTCAAAAAATTTAATTGGTTTTAATTTTTTTGAACCTTTGATAATTAAAGGTAGGCTATAACCATTTTTAAGATTAAAATGAGCTCCAAATTTGCTGAGTGGATTTGTTATTCTTCTAAAGTCTCTTTTAGACAAACTTTTGTCTCCTATGATTTTGATTGACACGGGAGAATCTATTAAAAGCCCAAGTATTAACCTTCCTAGTGTTCCAGAGTTTTGTGCATTTATAATTATGCCTTTTTTATACTTGTATCCATTAATACCTACACCATGTATTTTACAAATTTTACTATTGTAATAAACTTTTACGCCTAGTTTCTTTATAGATTTTAATGCAGCAATTACATCTTCTGACATTAATAAATTTTGAGCTTTAGAAACACCGCTAGAAAGTGATGAAATCAATACCCATCTTATGCTAAGACTTTTATCTCCTGGAACAAAAATTTTTTTATTGAAATTCTTTATTTTCTTTTTAAGAATAATTTTATTGGACATAAGTTAAGGTTTAGTTAAATTTAAAACTATTTCCAAAATAAGCATTTTTAGCATCAATATCTTTTACTAGATTTGATGGTGTATCCTGTGCAATCACTTTACAATTACTTAATATCATCGCAATATCAACACAGGCCAATAAATCTCTAGCCTGATGATCGCAAATACAAATGGTTATTTGATTTTCTTGTTGTAAATTGACTATAATTTCTTGTAACATTTTAATTGTAAGTACATCTAAAGCTGCAAAACATTCATCTAAAAGAAGCACTTTAGGATTACTCAAAAGAGATAGAGAAATTGTCAATTTTTTTTTTTGACCTCCTGATAAAAATTTTGACTTTATATTTTTAATATTTTCTAGTTCAAATTTTGCAATTAAATAATCTATTCTTTCTTGTCTTAAATTTTTATTTTTAATTACAATTTCACTAATAGCTTTTAGATTGTCTAAAAGAGTTAAATCGTTAAAAAAACCACCGTACTGGGGAACATATCCAACATTAAATTTTTGGGTTCTTAAATAAATTGGATATTTAGAAACATCTTCTCCATTTATTTTTATTTTTCCATGTTTAGGTGTAATTAATCCTGTTATAAGATTGAAAATTGTTGATTTACCTACACCGTTAGGGCCCAGCATCCCAAAGATTTGACCTTCATTTATTTTAAAACTTATATTATCTAAAATAAGCCTATTTCCATATGAAAGTGATACTTTTTGAAATTCAATAATTGTTTTGTTTTTTTTGAATGATTTTATTCTAAATTTTTTGATAACTGCCATTTTAATTTAAGGATTTGATGTTAACTTTTTTATCTTCTTCATACATAAAAATCTTAGCATCTTTTGTTCTCATATTTAACTCAATCACATCAGCATTGAGCGAGTTTTTATTATTCTTTAAAGATACATTTTTTGAAATTGTCATTAAATTTTTATCCCACGAAAAATCAAGATGTTCTCCTTTTATCATATTATCTAAATAAGTAATTATTACATTTTTAGAAAAAATTGTATCATAATTATTTATATTATATTTACCAGAGTCTGACGATATTTCTATTAAATTGTAATCACTTAAACTTATAAACCCTTTTACAGTTGTTAAATAAATATAATTACTTTCGTTTTGATCTATAATTCCCTCAGCAGCTTCTAGTTTATATTCATTGCCATTTGAGTCTTTTGTAATGTAAATTACATCTTTAATTATATTCGAGCTTACAATATTTTCTTCTATTACTTTTGTTTCCTTTTTAAAAGTGTCCTTATCATTTAATTTGAAAAAAAAAAAAATTACAAAAAAAAATATAATTATTATTACGAATATTCTTAAAATAAAATTTTTTTTCATTTAAGATATATTTGACTTTAAAATATTATGAATATGCAATACTCCTATTGTTTTTAGCTTATTTTTTTTATTATAAACACATATAGAAGTAATTTTTTTACTATTCATTATGGAGAGAGCTTTAGCAGCTAATTCATTTTTATCGATCCCTATTGGGTTTTTTGTCATAACTTGCTTTGCTAAAAGATTATATAGATTGTGTTTTTTTTGACCAATCCTTCTCAATTCTCCATCAGTAATTATTCCTCTTGTTAATTTTTTTTTATCTCTCACAAGTAAAAAACCAAGTTTTTTTGCATTTAAGATTTTTAAAGCTTCTTTCATTTTTAAATTCTCATTTACAAATGGGATAGAATTATCTTGCAGCATAATATCATCAACAGTTTTTAATTGAGCACCCAAACTTCCCGCAGGATGTATTTTTTTAAAATCTGTTTTATTAAATTTTTTTTGTTTCATTGTAGCGATTGCTAAAGCATCGCCCAAAGCTAATTGAGAGGTTGTGCTTGATGTTGGTACGATATTTTCTGCCTCAGTTACTTTAGGTATCAACAATTGGATATCTGACGATCTGTATAAAACTGAATCTTTTTTTGAAACTATAGCAATTAATAAGATTTTATTTCTGTTCGCATATTGTATGATGTTTTTTAATTCATTTGTTTCACCAGAATTACTTATTAAAATTAAAATATCTCTTTTTGAAATACTTCCTAAATCTCCATGTGATGAGTCACTTGCTGAAAGATAAAACGAGGGTGTGCCAACAGATGATAAAGTTGCTGCTATTTTATTTGCAATGAGACCACTTTTTCCAACTCCACATAAAATTACTTTAGATTGACATTTTGAAATTTGTTCAACAGCCAAGTTGAATGAGTTATTTATGTTACTTTTTAATTTATTTAATGCTTTAATCTCTAGATTAATTGTATCTTTAGCAATTTTAATATAATTTTTTTTTTTCATTTAATGAGACCATATATCATCTTTAAATAATGCTAGATCAAGTTCAACTCTAGTTTTTAAAAATTTAAGACAATCTTTATATAAATCAATTCTTTTTTCTCGTTTTAAAATATTATTTAATTCTTCGTGAATTTTGTGGAGATATATTACATCGTTAGCACAATATTTCATTTGTGAGGGGGTTAGTTCCCCACCAAAATCTGAGTTTTGAAATTGTTTATTAATATCTATATTTATAAATTCTTTAATAAGTGTTTTTAGAGAATGGTTGTCAGAATATGATCTTGCTAATTTAGAAGCAATTTTAGTATCAAGTATATTGTTCGTGTCGGTTTTAAGATAATATTTAATATGTGCAATATCAGCTCTACCATAGTGAAAAATTTTTATAACATCATTACTATTTAATAATTTAACTAGATTTGGTGCTTGATAATTAGATCTATTAAGTTGAATTATATGCGCGTCAGAATTACCTGTAGAAATCTGTATTAAACATAAAGGATCACGCCTTACATTTAGACCCATAAATTCTCCATCCACAGCTATTACATTGCCTAAATCCAAATCATCTGGTAAATCATTTTTGTGAAGTTTGATATCAATACTCATTTTTAAGTCATATATATATGAAAGCAAAAAATTGTCTAATTTTTGGTGGAAGCGGTCAAATAGGACGCCATCTGATTAGAAAGTTAACAAAAAATAACTACAGAGTAACTGTGGTTACCAGAAATATCCATCAAAAAGGCCATATTATCAAAACCCAGGGAAATGCAGGTTATATTGAAATTGTAGAGGCAAATATTTTTGATGAAAATAAAATAAGAAAACTAATACAAAATTCTCATATTTGTATTAATTTAATTGGAATCTTGTATGAAAAAAAAGGAAGTTCATTCAAAAACATACATACTTTATTTCCTTCAATATTATCAAAACTTTGTAAACAATATAATTTAGAACATTTTATTCATTTATCTGCATTAGGAGTAAGTGATGCAGTGGAGTCAAAATATGCAAAAAGTAAATTAGATGGAGAAAGGGAAATATTAAAAAACTTTTCGTTATCAACTATATTAAGACCTTCGGTTGTTTATTCGGTAGATGACAACTTTACAACTAATTTTATGACTTTGTTAAGTAGACTGCCAATATTTCCATTATATTATTCTGGTAAAACTAAGTTTATGCCAATCCATTCCTCAGATTTAGTAGAAGTAATATTTAATGTAATTTCTAAAAATATTTATTCACAAGTTATCGAGTGTGTTGGTTCTGAGACAATAACTTTAAAAGAAATTTTAGAAAAACTATTAAATTTAATTGGTAAAAAAAGAATTTTATTACCTATGCCACTATTTTTAGGAAAATTATCTGCTCAAATTTTTCAATTATTCCCTAAACCTTTATTAACAAAGGATCAATTAAAACTATTACAGTACGACAACGTTATATCTGGAAACTATAAAACTAATTCAGACATTGGTTGTCCAGCCAAATGTTTATTTGAAACAGAGGTTGAAAAATATTCTTCTATGTGGCGAGAAGGTGGTCAATTTGCAAAAAAGGTCAATCTTTAAATTGAACTATTAAGAGAAATTAAGCAGATTTAATTTTTTTCTCAATAAATTCTGGAACTTCATCTTTTTCCGTAACATCTTCCTTTTTACCTTTTGGTTGATAAGCATAAAGTAAATGTAGTTTGCAATATGAAAAATCTTTAAGTGAAGATCTTCCACAAAAATAGAAATTTTTTTCATCAGGGTGACCAATAGGCCATTTACAAGAATTTTCATCTAGCTCTTCCAGAGTTTTAGGATTTTCAGGCTCAAAATCTTTTTCAATTATTAAAGATTTAAACTTACTCCTTCGCCCTTTTTTGGATTTATTATTTTTATCAACTATTGAATTTTCAAAGTTTTGATTTGAAGCTGCTGTTCTAGTTTTTATTTTAGCTGAAAGATTTAGTCTATGAGCTTTGCCAATAACTGCATTTCTACTAATTCCACCAATAATTTCTGCAATCTGGCTGGCAGTGTTTCCTTTACCCCATAGTTCTTTTAGTTTTGCTACTTTTTCTTCTGTCCAACTCATTTTAACTATATAATGTGTTAATATTTTATTCTAACACAATATACTGATATATAATTAAAATAAACAAGGATTTTCTTAAACTTATGCACATCATTATAAGAAACAATTTTAACTAATATACAATCGCAACTTGTATTTAGTTTTTTAGTTTATAGAAAGTTATAAAGTAAAAAAAATGAGTTATTTAGCAAAAAACTATAACAGAAAAAAATTGTCATTTGTCAAAGGTAAAGGCAGTTATCTTTTTACATCCAACGGATCAAAATATTTAGATTTTGTTCAGGGTATTGCTGTAAATTCTTTAGGCCACGCTCATCCGAAACTTATTAAGACAATCAACAAACAATCAAAAAAGCTGTGGCATGTATCTAATGCTTTTCAAATTCCAGAGGGAGAATTATTAGCAAAAAAAATTGCAAAAAAAACTTTTGCAGACTACGTAATGTTCCAAAACAGTGGCGCAGAAGCAACAGAAGCCGCAATTAAAACTGCAAGAAGATATTTTTTTTCAAAAGGTAAGCCTAATAAAAATAGAATTTTATGCATTAAAAACTCATTTCATGGAAGAACAATAGCAGCTATTTATGCAAGTGGATCAAAAAAAATGACAGAAGGTTTTGGTCCTAAAGTTCCAGGATTTGACCATATTCAATTTAAAGATTTTGAACCTAGATTTCCAAATTTAAAGAATAAAATTACAAAAAATACAGCAGCAATTATGGTTGAAACTATAATGGGTGAAGGGGGCATTAAACCTATACCTAATCAATGTTTAAAATATCTAAGAAAAATTTGTAACCAAAAAAAAGTATTATTAATATTGGATGAAGTCCAATGTGGTATTGGAAGGACTGGTGATTTTTTTGCATTCGAAGAATCAAAAGTAAAACCAGATATAGTACCAATAGCAAAAGGTATTGGGGGTGGCTTTCCAATAGGCGCAGTACTTATGACCAAAAAGGTTGCTTCTGGAATGACTCCAGGAACGCATGGATCAACTTTTGGAGGAAATCCTTTAGCAATGAAAATTGGCAATACAGTTATGGATATAGTATCGAAGAAAGTTTTTTTAAATAAAATTAAAAAAAATTCTCAATATTTCCATAAAAAATTAAATAAACTTAAAGATACATACCCTAAAATAATAAAAGAAATTAGAGGTAGAGGTTTTTTGATTGGTTTAAAATTACAAAAAGATCAAACAAAATTTATCGAAAAATTAATGAACAATAAATTACTCACAATTAGAGCAGCAGAAAATGTAGTAAGAGTTTTGCCTCCATTAAATGTTAAAAAAAGTGAAATTGATCAAGCAGTTAAAATTATTAATAAAGTTTGTAAAGAGTATTAATAATGAAACATTTTATTAATCTTAAAGATATACCAGTAAAAGATTTAAGAAAAATTTTGATAGATGCAAAAGATAGAAAAAGGTTAAGAAAAAATTTTGATAATTTAGAAATTGATAAAAAATCTCCACTTAAAGGAAAACTATTATTGCAAATGTTCGAAAAATCGAGCCTAAGAACTAGACTGAGTTTTTATTTAGCAATTAAACAACTTGGCGGAAGCACTCTTACATTAAGACCTAATGAACTACATCTTTCGAAGGGAGGTGAAAGCATAGAAGATACTGCAAAAATTTTATCAAGTTTTGGTAATGCATTTATGTTAAGAACAAATAGCGATAAAAAGTTAGAAGAGTTTGGTAAATATTTGACAATCCCAGTAATTAATGGTTTGAGCCCATCATCCCATCCTACACAAATTTTATCTGATATCTTTACCGTAGAAGAGATTAAAAAAAAACCTATATCAAAACTTAACATTGCTTGGGTAGGAGATTCAAATAATGTTTTGAATTCTTTAATTGCAGCATCTATTAAATTTTCATTTAAATTAAAAATTGGTTGTCCAAATAGTTATCAACCTAATAAAATGATTTTAAATTATATCAAAAAAAACAAGAATAAAATTTATATTTATAACAAATCAAAAGAAGCCGTGGTCGGAGCAGATGTAATTTTTTCTGACAAGGTTATTTCAATGAACGACAAAGTTAATAAAACTAAAAAATTAAATGATTTTAAAAAATTCAAAATTGATATGAAATTGATGAGATTTGCAAAAAAAGATTGTATTTTTCTCCATTGTCTACCGAGAGGAAATGAAGTAGATGAAAAAGTTTTTTCAAGCAAACAATCTAAAGTTTGGCAACAAGCTCAAAACAGAGTCCACGTGCAAAAATCTATCTTACTTTATTGTATGGAAAAATTAAGGTAATGGTAATGGATTATCAGAATTTTTATTAAGATATTTAATTACTGAAGCTCTATCACTTTCTTTTCTAAGCCCTGCATAAGCCATTTTAGTTCCTTTAATCCATTTTGACGGTTTTAATAAAAAACCATTTAGTTCTTCAAACGTCCAATCTTTTTTATATTCGGATAAAGCTTTGGAATACTTATAATCGTCTACACCTCCAACTTGTCTTCCCACAACATTATACAAAGCTGGTCCTATTTTATTTTTTCCACCTTTTACAATTGAATGACAAGCAGCACATTTTTTAAAAACTTTTTCTCCCGCATCAACATCTCCCATAGCCATTAAAGCTTTTATATCTACTTTTGCCTCAACCACTTCCATAGTTGAGTCTGTACTCGAGGTAATTGCATTGGTTATCTCTACTTCATAACCAGGTAATTTTGGTTTTTCTACGTAAAATATAATGCTAGAAAGCTTTCCAATACCAATTACAAGGAGCGCTACCATCAATACAGCAGCAATTATTTTATTAATTTCAAAAGAATCCATTTTATAAAAAATTATTTTGAACGTATAACACTATAAACAAAAAATTGCTTATATATTTTGATGTACAATTTTGCCTCTGTTTATAGTGTAAGAGTAAATAAAAATATCAATGAAAACATTAGTTATAATTCCTTCGAGATTGTCAGCTACTAGACTGCCAGGAAAACCATTGTTAAAGATTAATGGTTTATCAATAATTTCTCATGTTTTTAAAAAAGCACAGGAGGCAAATATTGGAGAAGTGATAGTTGCAACAGAAGATCAAGAAATAATTGATGATGTTAAACAAAATGGAGGTCAAGCAATTTTAACCGAAAAAAAACACAAAACTGGCACTGATAGAATATATGAAGCGGTAAAAAAAATTAATAATTCAGATGTTGAATTAATTATGAATCTTCAGGGTGATGAACCGTTAATGAATATTGAGGACATAAGAAATCTAAATAACCAAATGATTAAAAGTAATCATCAATTAGGAACTTTAGCTTCAAAAATTTCAGATAAAAATTTATATGAAAATCAAAATTTTGTAAAAGTAGAAACAAAAGAGAATTTAAACATCTCTAACTTTCCAGAAGCCAATAATTTTATGAGAAAAATTACAGAACAAAAAGATAATATTTATCATCATTTGGGGATATATTGTTATCAAAAAGAAACACTTCAAAACTTTGTAGCTTTAAAACAATCTTCTAACGAAGTAAAAACTAACTTAGAACAGCTTCGTGCAATGGATAATGACATAAAGATTAATGTTGCTCTTGCAAAATCATCACCTATAGGTGTGGATACAGAGGAAGATTTGGTGGCTATAAAAAAAATAATGGAATATAAAACACAATGAGTAAAATTTATTTCCAAGGAACATTCGGAGCATATTCTCATCTTGCTGCTCTTTCACTTGATAAAAATGCCGAAATTATTCCTTGCAAAACCTTTGATGAGTGTTTTTTAAAAGCAACTAAAGATACTAATTCAAAAATTATAATTCCAGAGTCAAATAGAATAACTGGTAATATTGGTATTGAGTATTTGATATTTGAATATAGGTTAAACATTTATTCCGAATATTTTCAAAAAATTGAACATAACTTATTAGGTCTACCAGGTGTAAAAATTTCAGATATTAAAGATGTTTATTCTCATGGCCAAGCATTATCTCAATGTTCAAAATTTATTAAAACATACAACTTTATTGAACATGTAAGAGCTGATACAGCAGGATCTGCAGAAATGATTTCAAAAAATAAAGATAAAACTAAAGCTGCGATTGCTTCTTCGTTAAGTGCAAAAACATATAATTTAGATATAGTTAAAAAGAATATTGAGAATGAAAAGGGCAACTTAACAAGATTTTTAATAATGGGAAAAAATGTTTCTCAACCTGAATTTGGAAATAAAAGATATATTACATCCTTTTTATTTAAACTAAAGAGTAAACCAGCGGCTTTATATCAATCTTTAGGTGGATTTGCTATCAATGGAGTCAATCTAACAAAATTACAAAGTTATCCAGAAAAAAATTCATTCGATTCCTTCTTTTTTTTATGTGATCTTGATGGACATATAGAAGATCCAAAAGTCCAAAAATCTTTGGAAGAATTAGGTTTGCATTGTCAAGATTTTCACGTTCTAGGTGTTTTTGAAGCTGACAAACAAAGAGAAAATTAATTTTAAACTTTTCTTGTAGATTAGAAATCATTACTGCTATAATAGTTCTGGAGGCTAGAGGTGGGTGCTGCTTGAACCCGACCAGATCTTAACAGAAGCAGTCGTAAAGACAGTTATTCAGGTTCTAGTCTCCTAAGGATTAAAATGAATATAAACTCAAAAGTATTAGCTTTAAAATATAGACCACAAACTTTTGATCAATTAATTGGTCAGGAAGTTGTTTCGGAAACGATTATTAATTCGATCAAAGCAAATAAAATACCTAATGCTTATCTTTTTACTGGTATACGTGGAATTGGAAAAACAACAGTTGCCAGAATTGTTGCAAAATCTTTAAATTGTTTAAATGGTATTGAAAACATATGTAAAGATAATTTATGCGAAAGTTGTGACTCTATCGCCAATTCTAGACATATAGATGTTCTTGAGCAAGATGCTGCATCAAAAACATCAGTTGATGATGTTAGAGACCTAATTGAATTTTCAAGATACGGCCCAACTTCGGCCAAATACAAAATTTTTATAATTGATGAAGTTCACATGTTGAGTAAACAAGCATTTAATGCTTTGCTTAAAACGCTAGAAGAACCTCCTGAATATCTTAAATTTATTTTTGCAACTACTGAAATTAAAAAAATTCCAATTACTGTAGTGTCTAGATGTCAAAGATTCGATTTATCAAGAATTAAGTCAACTGATTTATTCGAATTTATAAAAAAAATTAAAGATAAAGAAAAAGGTAAGGCCTCTGATGATGCTTTAAAATTAATTGTAAAAATATCTGAAGGCTCAGTTAGAGATGCTTTGTCATTGCTAGATAGGGCTTTATTAAGTTTAGATAGTGACAAAGAGTTAGATCTGAGTGCAGCTCAGAAAATTTTTGGATATTTTGATAAATCACAATTAATAGACTTATTTGAATTGGTTTTAAAAGGAGAGGAAAAAAAGGTAATCGAGATTTATAGAAAAATTTATGATCAAGGAGTAGAACCAAAAATCTTCATTAATGATTTTTTAGAACTGATTTATTACTTTAAAAATATAAATTCTTTGAGTTTAGAAAGTACAAATTTTTCTCTAAATGATTATGAGTTTACAAAGATTAAAAAAATCTCGCACAATTTAGATGGTCAAACGCTAATATTATTTTGGCAATTTACGCTTAGAACGCTTGAAGAGTTAGACATAGTTTCCAATCAAAATTTATCAATTGAAATGTTCCTTATAAGATTGATGCATCTTAAATCATTAAAATTAAAAGATGATTTTTCAATTAGAAGTGACAACATTCAATCTATTGAAAAAAAAGATGAAAGTGAGAATATTAAAAATGTAATAAAAACTGATACAATTAATCAAATTAAAAGTGTTACTCAAGAAAAAAAAATTAAGCTTGAAATAGAAAAAGAAATAAAGGCTGAACAAAAGGTTTTAATAGATTCATTTGATCAACTTATAAATACGTGTGATAAAAAAAAAGAAATAAAACTTAAATATGAATTAGAAAAAAATGTTAGTCTTGTTCGTTTTGAAAAAAATAGAATAGAAATATCTTTTAATGATGATTTAGATAAAAATTTTGTTAAAGATCTATCTTTAAAACTTTTTGAATGGACAGGCCAAAGGTGGATAATTACTTTTAGTAAAATTAAAGGTGAATTATCAATTAAGCAGCAAAAAAAAAATAAAAAAAATGAATTAATTATTAATGCTAAACAAACAGAGTTATATAAAAATGTTGCTGAAAAATTTCCAGATGCAAACTTAATTGATATAAATTCTTTAAAAGAAAAAGATTAAATGACTGATTTCACTAAAATAATGGATAAAGCTAAAGAACTTGAGGCTAAAATGAGGGAAAGTCAGGAAAGTATAAAAAAAATAAGAGTTGAGGGTATTTCTGGAGCAAATTCTGTAAAAGTTATTTTGGATGGCGAGGGTAATATGCAAAAAATAGAAATCTCTGATGAAATCCTAAAAGACAATAAGTCAATTTTAGAGGATTTAATAATTGCAGCGCATAATAATGCTAAAGTAAAACTTAAATCTAAAACTTCAGAAGAAATTTCAAAAGCAGCTGGTGGATTTGGAATACCAGGATTTAAATGGCCACTATAAAAGATGCAGAATATAAATGAGATAGATGATTTAATTAAGTTAATTTCTAAACTTCCAGGTTTAGGCCCAAAATCTGCAAAAAGAATTGTTTTAAAATTAATCAATAACAAAGATGAAATTGTCAAGCCTTTGGCTAATACATTGGCCCAAGTTTATAAAAATGTTACCAGATGTAATTCATGTGGCTCATTAAAATCAAATTTAAATAATTGTATAAATTGCGAA
The DNA here is from genome assembly GCA_902510495.1 of uncultured Pelagibacteraceae bacterium. Lineage (GTDB taxonomy): Bacteria > Pseudomonadota > Alphaproteobacteria > Pelagibacterales > Pelagibacteraceae > Pelagibacter. The sequence continues at coordinate 19,908 of CABXBX010000004.1, read as the reverse complement.
AATACAAAAAAAGTTTTTAATAAAATTTGTGTAGTAGAAGATATTGCTGATCAATGGTCGATTGAAAACTCAAATATATTTCAAGGATATTTTCATATCTTAGGTGGTACAATATCTTCATCAGGGCAAAGAAAAGAGGATTTGCTGATCAATTCTTTAGTTGAAAGAGTCCAAAGAGATAATATTGATGAGGTAATTTTGGCAACTAGTGCAACTGTTGAAGGTCAAACTACAGCATATTATATTCAAGATAGTCTAAAAAAAACTAAAGTTAAAGTCACAAAGCTTGCACAGGGATTACCGGTTGGTGGTGAAATTGAAAGTTTAGATGATGGAACTTTGTTTTCAGCTTTTAAAAACAGATCTATGTTAAATTCAGATTAGATTTTTTATTAAGTCTGTTTAGGTGCAGTAGTGGCTCAGTATAACCTGAAGGTTGCTCTTTTCCTTTAAAAATTAAATCGCATGCTGTTTTAAAAGCAGTGGATCGTTCAAAATTTTCAGACATTTTAACATATTTATTGTCATTCTCATTTTGTTTATCCACAATTTTTGCCATTGCTTTCATTATTTCCATTACTTGAATTTTTGTTGTGATACCATGATGAATCCAGTTTGCTATATGTTGAGAAGAAATTCTTAGTGTGGCTCTATCTTCCATTAGTCCAATATTATTGATATCAGGAACTTTTGAGCAACCAACACCTTGATCAATCCACCTTACAACATATCCCAACAATGTTTGAGCTGAATTTGATATTTCTGAATTAATTTCGTCCACTGACCAATTTGGTCTATTAGCAATAGGAATAGTTAATAGATCATTTAGCTTTGCTTGTTCGCGATTTACAATTTTTTTTTGCTCATCAAAAATATCAATTTGATGATAGTGCAGTGCATGAAGTGATGCAGCTGTGGGAGAGGGAACCCATGCACAATTTGCTCCAGCTTTTAAATGATTAATTTTGTCATTCATCATTTCTTTCATTTTATCTGGCATCGCCCACATACCTTTTCCAATTTGAGCTTTTTTAAAAAAACCACACTTTAGTCCTATATCAACATTATTATTTTCGTATGCCGAAATCCATTTTGATGATTTCATGTCACCCTTTTTTATCATTGGACCCGCTTCCATGGATGTATGCATTTCATCTCCAGTTCGATCTAAAAAACCTGTATTAATAAAAAAAACTCTATTTTTAAGGGTTCTAATACACTCTTTTAAATTTGCTGATGTTCTTCTTTCTTCATCCATAATACCAATTTTACAGGTATATTTTTTTAAACCTAATAACTCTTCGACTTTCGAAAAAATCAAGTTAGTAAAAGAAGTTTCCTCTGGACCATGCATTTTTGGTTTTACAATATATATAGACCCTGCTCTTGAATTTGTTTTTTTCTTAATGTCGTGAAGTGCAGCTGTCGTTGTCACAAAAGCATCCATGATTCCCTCAGGAACTTCACTACCATCTTTTAAAAGGATTGCTGAGTTTGTCATCAGGTGACCAACATTTCTTATTAAGAGTAAACTTCTACCATGCAATTTCAATCCTGTTCCATCTCTCGAAATATAACTTCTGTCTGGATTAAGTTTTCTCTCCAATCTTTTTCCATTTTTTTCAAACTGAATTTTTAAATCACCTTTCATTAATCCTAGCCAATTTCTATAACAAACAACCTTGTCTTCGGCGTCAACGGCTGCCACACTATCTTCATTATCACAAATAGTTGAAACAGCAGACTCAGCTATTATATCACTTATCCCGGCTATATCATGAGCTGCACTAAATGCTTTTGGATTAATTATTATTTCAAAATGCAGATTATTATTTTTTAGTATAATTGTGGTTGGCTTGTTGACATCTCCTCTATGACCAACAAATTTATTTTTATCTTTAAGCTTATACTCATAATCATCTTTAAATATTACAAGATCTTTATCTATTACTTTAAGAGCAGATATATTTTTCCAACTAGTTCCATCTATTGGTATATATTTATCAAAAAATTCTCTAACATATTTAATAACTTCCTGTCCTCTATTTGGGTCATATCTTTCACTTCCACCCTCCTCAGATTCAATTATATTTGTTCCATATAAACTATCATATAAACTTACCCATCTTGCATTAGCAGCATTTAAAGTATATCTAGCATTCATTATTGGTACTACTAATTGAGGGCCAGCTATTTGGGTAATTTCATTATCAACGTTAGAAGTTTCAATTTTAAAATCTGGCCCTTCATTTTTTAAATAACCAATTTTTTGTAAAAATTTTTTATAATCTTCAATTTTGATTTCATTACCTTTATTTTTTATATGCCACTCATCAATTTTTTTTTGTAAAACTTCTCTTTTTTCAATTAGACTCTTATTATGAGGAGCTAATTCATGAATTATATTATCAAAACCTAGCCAAAATTTTTCAGGAGTTATCTCTAAATCCTTTAATAATTCAGTGTCTATAAAAGATAATAATTCCTCAGAAACTTTTAAATTATGAATATTTTGATAATTTTTTGACATAGTATTTTTGTAAAACCCCTACAAAATTAAGTCAAATCATTAATAGTAGCATTGACATTTTGTTGTCATTTTCCATAGTTATGTAATAAAGAAAAAATGAAAAATTACCTTAACTTTGAAAATGAAATTAAAGATCTAGAATCTGAATTAGATCAACTTAAGGATCCTTATAATCAAAGTGGATTATCAGAAGTAGATACAAAAAAAATATCAAATGTACAAAGTGAGTTAGATGAAAAGTTAAAAATGATTTATTCAAATCTAGACCCTTGGCAAACTACAATGGTAGCCAGACATGAAGATAGACCTAAATCGAAATTTTTTATTGATAATCTCTTTGAGGATTTTATTCCGTTATCAGGTGACCGTTATTATGGTGAGGACAAATCGGTTTTAAGTGGTTTCGCAAAGTTCAATGGGAATTCTGTCTTGGTAATTGGTCAAGAAAAAGGAGAGGATTTAGACTCAAGGATAAAAAGAAACTTTGGAATGATGAGACCCGAAGGTTATAGAAAGACAATCCGTTTAATGGAATTGGCTGATAAATTTAATATTCCAATAATTTCATTCATTGATACACCGGGCGCATATCCAGGAGTTGGAGCTGAAGAAAGAGGTCAAGCAGAAGCAATCGCTAAATCAATAGAGTGTTGTATGAAATTAAAAGTTCCAACTATTGCAATAATAATTGGTGAAGGTGGGTCTGGTGGAGCCATTGCTTTAGCATCTTCTAATAAAGTTGTCATGTTGGAGAATGCTATTTATTCTGTAATTTCTCCTGAAGGGTGTGCTACAATTTTGTGGAGAGATCCAAAAAAAATGCTAGATGCAGCTAAAGCTATGAAGCTTTCAGCCAAAGATTTATTGGAGCTAGAAATAATTGATGAAATAATTCAAGAGCCACTTGGTGGTGCTCATAGAGATAAAAATTTAACACTTCAGTATCTTAAAAATTCAATAAATAGAAATTTAGAAAATTTTAAAACAATGTCATCTGAAGAAGTTTTTAACGATAGAAAAAATAAATTTTTAAAAATAGGAAGAAACAAAGGTTTTATTAGTAACCCAGAAGATTTGAGTTCACTAAAGCCTGAAAAGACAGATTTATATCAATTTTTAAAATCAAAAAAAACTTTAATAGTTGTTACTGGAATTACTTTAATAACTATAGCTTCTTTATTTTTTTTATTATAAAGCTCCACAACAACGTTTATATTTTTTTCCAGAGCCGCATGGACAAGGTTCATTTCTACTAATTTTTTTATCAAAAGATTTACTTACAACTTTTTCTTCTTTTAAATCACCTAGTTTTTCATCGGGATTTTGTACTAATTTTAAATTCATTAAAATTGTTACAAAATCTAATTTCAATCTATTTAACAAATTTTCAAATAGAAAAAATGCCTCTTTCTTATATTCAACTAGAGGGTCTCTTTGTCCATATGATCTTAATCCAATAACTTGTCTCAATTGTTCTAGATACTGAATATGAGATTTCCAATTTAAATCAATTGTCTGTAAAAATATTCTTTTTTCTATTTCTTTCGATTGATTTTCACCCAGTAGTTTAATTCTTTCTTCTCTTGATTTTTGAAATTTATTATTTACAATTTCTTTTAGTTTTTTATCATCACTTGAGTTTAAATCTTTTAAATCAGAGTCTATTAAATTTTTACCTAATATTGACTTAATTTTATTTTCGAATTCCGAACTTCCTGGATTAGATTTTTTTTGAATTTTTAATCTAATTAAATCCTCTATAATTTCATTTAAAAAGTTATCTGAATAATCAAATATTTTATCACTATTCATTGCATCTTCCCTTTGAGAAAAGATTACATATCTCTGATCATTAAGTACATTATCAAATTTAATTAATGTTTTTCTAATATCAAAATTTCTTGCTTCAACTTTTTGTTGTGCTCTTTCTAACGCTTTATTTATCCAAGGATGATCAATACTTTCTCCATCCTTAAGACCTAATTTTTCTAAAATATTATTCATAGACTCTGATCCAAATATTCTCATTAAATCATCTTCAAGGCTCACATAAAAAATTGAGCTTCCTTCATCACCTTGACGTCCGGATCTCCCTCTAGCTTGATTATCCACTCTTCTCGACTCCATTCTTTCTGTTCCAATAACAAACAAACCACCAAGTGATTTAATTTTTTCTTTATTTAATTTGAGCTGTTCTTCTTCTATTGAACCCTTTTTTCCACCCAACTGAATATCAACACCACGACCCGAAATACTAGTAGTTATTATTACAGATCGTTCTTTACCTGCATTTGCAATAATTTCTGCTTCATTTTCATGATTTTTTGCATTTAAAACTTGATGCTTAATATTTTCTTTTTTTAGAAGACTCGAGTAAGTTTCAGATTTATTAACACTTGATGTAAATACTAACAACGGTTGTCCAATTTTGTGACATTCTTTTATTTTAAAAATTATTGCACTGTTTTTTTCGTCTTCTGTTCTAAAAATTTGATCATTTAAATCATTCCTTATCATTTTTTTATTAGTTGGGATTACAACAACAGGTAAATTATATATTTCGAAAAATTCCTGCGATTCGGTCAATGCAGTTCCTGTGCATCCAGAAATTTTTTTGTATAGTTTGAAGTAATTTTGATAAGTGATTGATGCTAAAGTTTGATTTTCTACCTTAATATGAATTCTTTCTTTAGCCTCTAGAGCTTGATGTAAGCCATCACCAAATCTTCTTCCCTCGAGAATTCTACCTGTAAGTTCATCTATAATTTTTAATTCATCATCTTGAACAATATAATCTTTTCCTTTCTTAAATAGATGGTTTGCTCTAAGTGCTTGATTAACATGATGAACTAAACTTAAGTTTTCTGGATCATAAAAATTGTTGTTTTTTAATATACCGGCATTAGAAAAAATTTTCTCAACATTATTTATTCCATCGTTAGTTAAAAGAACATTTTTTTCTTTTTCATCTATTTCATAATCATTTTCTTTTAAATTTTTTATCAATTTGTCAATTGATAAATATTGGGTTGTCCTATCTTCAGCTGCTCCAGAAATAACTAAAGGGGTTCTAGCTTCATCTATTAAACAAGAATCTATTTCATCAACAATTGCAAAAAAATGCTCTCTTTGAACCATTTCCTCTTTTGAATATTTCATATTATCTCGCAAATAATCAAAACCAAGCTCACTATTAGTTGCATAAGTAATGTCACAGTTGTAATTTTTTTTTCTTTCAATATCGTCTTGATCATTATTTATGTATCCGGATGAAAGCCCTAAAAAATTATATATTTCCCCCATTTCTTGAGAATCTCTTTTTGCCAAGTAGTCATTAACTGTTACAATATGAACACCTTTTTCATAAAGAGCATTTAAGTATGCAGCAAGCGTAATGGTTAAAGTTTTACCTTCACCTGTTCTCATTTCTGAAATTTTTGCTTCATGTAAAACAACCCCACCAAGCAATTGAACATCAAAATGCCTTTCTCTTCTTGTTCTCCTAGAAGCTTCTCTAACCAAGGCAAAAGCCTCAGGAAGTATTTCATCAAGAGATCCATTACCCTTAATTTTTTTTTTAAATTCTAAAGTTTTTTTTGGAAAATCTAAATCTGTCAATTTTTTTGTGATTTCCTCGAGGGAATTAATCTTTTTTACAATTTTGTCTATTCTATCTAGCTCTCTTTGATTGCTGGATTTTATGAATTTCGTTAAAAAGTTAAGAGGATTTAGCATTAGTTTTTGATTTATTATTTACTTATAACCTTTAATATAATTATTAAATAATTATTTTAAATACTATGGGGATAAATTTAACCAATTTTCTGTCGTCTAAATCAAAAAGCAAGAGAATGATGGAGTTTCAAGATTTAGATCATATTGATGGTGTATCGATTTCAACAATATGTGCTAACCTGTATAATAATTCTAGAGATGATTTAGTTATGTTTTATTTCAGAGATGGGGCCAATCACGCATCTGTTTATACACAGTCAAAAATTATTTCAGAGAACATCAAATGGAATTTAAATCAAAAAGTTAAAAAAATATTTTCATTAATTGTGAATACAAGAAATGCAAATTGTTTTACAGGAAAACAAGGTTATAAAAGTTTAGAAAAAATAGCAGAACTTGCCTCACAAAAATTAACAGAAAAACAAAAAGAGGACGATGATTTGCCAAAAAAAATTAAATTGAAAGAAATTTTATTTGGATGTACTGGCACTATAGGAGAAATTTTTCCTGAAGAAAAAATATCTAACAAACTCAACGAATTAGTAGAGAAAATTAAATATACTCAGAACAAATATATTTGGATGAAAGCAGCACTTGGAATTATGACAACAGACACCCAACCTAAAATGGCAATGGAAAAATGCTTTATAGGAAACAGTGAAATAAAAATATTTGGGGTCGCAAAGGGTTCAGGGATGATACAGCCTAATATGGCCACTACGTTAGGATATATTTTTACAGATGCTGACATTCCAAATGATATTTTAAAAAAACTTTTAAAAAAAAATATATACAATACATTTAACGCAATAAGTTGCGATAGTGATACCAGCACTAATGATATGGTATCAATATTTTCAACAGGGAAATCAAAACATCCAAAAATTGAAACTATTAATGATGATAAGATTAAAGATTTTGATATTGCGTTAAATAAAGTTTTATTAAATTTGGCAAAAAGAGTTGTAGCAGATGGAGAAGGTGCATCTAAATTTATTACAATTGATACTCAAAATTGTAAAAATGAAGATGATGCAAAAAAAATTGGTTTTTCCATCGCAAACTCACCTTTGGTAAAAACTGCAATAGCAGGTGAAGATCCTAATTGGGGTCGAATCATTATGGCAATCGGCAAAGCAGATATTCCGATTAACTACGAAAAACTATCTATTAAATTTGGAGATATAAGTGTTGTGCATAATGGAAAACTAAATTCTAATTATAATGAGGATGAAGTATCCGAATATATGAAAAGTGATAGCATTGAAATAAATGTTGATATCTGTAGTGGATCAAAATGTTTTAAAGTTTATACAATGGATTTAACAAAAAAATATATAGAAATTAATGCGGATTATAGAAGTTGAAAAAATTTAATTAAAATTTTTTAAACTATTATTAAATAAAAAATATGATCAAATATAAACTAGTATGCAAAAATTGTGATATCAAATTTGATAGTTGGTTTGCATCTTCGAACGAATATGAAAAACTTAAGATTAAAAATTTTTTAAGTTGTCATTATTGTAATTCAAAAAAGATAGAAAAGACTTTAATGGCCCCAAAATTAATAAATAGCTCTTACCTTAAAAATTCCAAAGAAAAAGATGGTAGATTTAAAAAAGTAAGAAAAAAAATTAAAGAATATCAAAAATTTATCAAAGATAATTTTGATTATGTTGGTGATAACTTTGCGTTCGAAGCGAGATCTATACATTATAATGAAAAAAAGAAAAAAAAAGGAATTTATGGAACAGCATCAAATAAAGAAATCAAAGAACTTAAAGAAGAAGGCGTCAATGCTGAATTAATACCCTGGGTAGAAGATAAAAGTAATTAGTCTTTAATAAATTTGCCAATATAATTTATCGACTTATCAGAACTAAGGGACCATTCATCCTTAAATAAATTAAATTTCATACCATCTAAATTTTCTAAATATAAGTTATATTTTTTTGAAATATTTATTAAATCATCAGGGTTTACAAATTTATCCCATTCATGTGTACCAATTGGTAGCCATTGTAAAATATATTCTGCACCTATAATTGCAAACAGATAAGATTTAAGAGTTTTATTAATTGTTGCAACAAACATAATACCTTTTTTCCTAAGAAGGGAAGAGCAAGATTCTAAAAAAAAATCAACATCTTCAACATGTTCAATAATTTCCATATTTAAAATTACATCAAATTTTGAATTTGTCTCGAAGTTTTCAGGAGATGTAGATAAATATTTAATGTCTAAATTATTTTTTTTGGCATGTAATTTGGCTACTTGAATATTTTTCTCTGAAGCATCTATTCCGGTTACATCTGCGCCTAACCTGCACATGGGTTCAGATAATAATCCACCACCACACCCAATATCTAATATCTTAAGATTTTTTAAGGGTTTATCTTGATTTTTGAGTTTGAAAGTATTGATAATATTTTCTTTAATATATGAAATCCTCATTGGATTAAATTTATGCAGGGGTTTAAATTTTCCCATTGGATTCCACCATTCTTCGGCAATTCTAGAAAATTTTTCTATTTCTTTTTTATTAATTGTGTTAGTTTTCATTAGTAAGTTGACTTTATATTCAACATGTATTTTATCAACATATTTTAAATATTTAGAAAATATTTTACCATGAAAATTGTAGTATTAAAATTTGGTGGCACATCAGTTGGAACAATTGATAAAATCAAAAACGTAGCAAATATAATCAGCAATTATTTAAAAAAGAAATATAAAGTAATCGTTGTCTCATCAGCTATGAGTGGTGTGACAAATGAACTTATAAACAAATCTAAAAAAATTAGTGAAAGTTTTTCTGACGCAGAATATGACGTGTTAGTTTCTTCAGGAGAGCAAGTAGCTTGTTCATTAATAGCCGGAAGATTAATTCATAAAGGGTATAAATCAAGATCTTGGATGTCTTGGCAAGTTCCAATAATTACAAAAGGTCCACATAAGAATTCCAGAATCGACCTTATAAATAAAAGTAAAATGCTAAAATACTTAAAAGATGGAGGAACACCAATAATAACAGGTTTTCAAGGCATCAGTGATGAAAATAGAGTCACAACTATTGGGCGGGGTGGATCTGACGCAAGTGCCATTATAATTGCAAAATTTTTTAAAGCCCAAAGATGTGTAATTTATACTGATGTTGAAGGAGTGTTTACAACAGACCCAAATAAATTAAACAAAGCAAAAAAAATTAAAGTAATTTCTTACGAGGAAATGTTAGAGATGGCCTCACTTGGTGCTAAAGTTATGCAACCCGTATCGATACAGGATGCAAGATTAAATAGAATTGATATTGAAGTGAAATCATCATTTAATAAAAAACCTGGAACACTAATTACAAAAAGGTCTAATATAATTAATAATAAAATTGTTACTGGAATTTCATCTACTCATAATGACTCAAAAGTTACACTTATTGGTGTTAGGGATAAACCTGGTGTGGCTGCCTCTATTTTTAAACCACTTTCTAAAAATTCTATTAATGTCGATATGGTTGTTCAAAATATTTCTGCAAATGGGAAAGAGACAGATTTAACATTTACAATTAAAACAGAAGATTTAAATAAGACAAAAAAGATTATTGAATCTAATAGAAGTATTAAGTTTAGAAAACTGATATTAAAAAAGAATGTTTCCAAAATTTCTGTAATTGGTGTTGGAATGATTACAACGCCTGGAGTAACTTTTAGAATGTTTCAAACTTTAGCAAATAAAAAAATTAATATTCAAGTAATTTCAACATCAGAGATTAAAATTTCAGTTTTAATTGACAAAAGAGACACCAAAAAAGCATTGATAGCTTTACATAAAGAGTTCAAATTGGATAACAAAAAATGAGCATAAGGCCGTATAGAGATATTAAAAGAAGAAAAACAAAAGAAATCTATGTTGGTAAAGTAAAAGTAGGTGGGAATAATCCTATTTCAGTTCAATCAATGACCAATACTTTAACTACAGATATAAAAGCAACAATTAATCAGATAAATGAAATCCATAGTGAAGGAGCTGATATTGTCAGAGTTTCATGTCCAGATGAGTCATCATCTAAATCTTTAAAGGAAATTATAAAACATGTTGATGTACCAATAGTTGCAGATATTCATTTTCATTTTAGAAGAGCGATAGAAGCCGCTGAAAGTGGTGCTAGCTGTTTAAGAATAAACCCTGGAAATATCGGCGAAGTAAATAAGATCAAAGAAGTTGTAAAGGCAGCACGAGATAATAATTGTTCGATAAGGGTGGGTGTTAACGCAGGATCTTTAGAAAAAGATATTTTAGAGAGGTTCAAGGAACCCTGTCCAGAAGCATTAGTTGAAAGTGCTTTAAGAAATATAAAAATTTTAGAAGATGAAAATTTTACTAATTTGAAAATAAGCGTTAAGTCTTCAGATGTTTTTCTATCAATAGAAGCTTATCGCCAGTTATCAAAAGTTACTGATTATCCACTTCATTTAGGAATTACAGAAGCAGGAGGATTTATTCCAGGTAGCATAAAATCCTCTATTGGATTAGGAACTTTACTTTTAGATGGAATAGGAGATACAATAAGAATTTCTTTATCAGATGATCCTGTGAAAGAGGTCAAAATTGGAAATGAGATACTAAAGTCTTTAAATTTAAGAGAAAGAGGAGTTAGAATAATTTCATGCCCTTCTTGTGCGAGACAAGGTTTTCAAGTAATCGAAACAGTCAAGGTTTTAGAACAAAAATTATCACATATAAAAACCCCAATAACCCTCTCTGTAATTGGATGTGTGGTCAATGGTCCTGGGGAAGCAGCGATGACAGATGTTGGAATTACTGGAGGTAAAAAAGGGAATAACATGCTTTATTTGTCAGGAGTACAGTCAGAAAAAGTTTTAACAAAGGATATGATTGAAAAAGTTGTAAGTGAAGTTGAAAAAAAAGCCTCTGAATTAGAAAATAATTAAAATGATACCACAAAAAACAGTTGAAGAGCTGATTACTAAACATTCGTTATTAGAGAAGGACCTTTCCTCTGGAAATATAGATAAAAAACTTTTTGCAGAAAAATCAAAAGAGTATTCAGATTTAAACGAAATAGTTAATGATGCAAAAAAATATATTTCATTTGAAAAAGACAAAAATGAACTTGAAAAAATATTAGAAGATCAAAACTCTGATGAAGAATTATTAAAGATGGTTGAAACTGAACTTAAAGATTTACAAATTCAATATGAGAAAAATGAGAAAAAACTGAAACTATTTTTATTACCCAAAGATGAAGCTGATAAAAAAAATGCCATTATTGAAATTAGAGCTGGAACAGGTGGATTAGAAGCAAGTTTATTTGCTGGTGACTTATTTAAAATGTATGAAAAGGTAAGTCACAAAAAAAAATGGACTTTAGAATTGATTTCTATTTCAAAAAGTGAAGCTGGTGGATTAAAAGAAGTGATAGCCTCTATAAAAGGAACAAATATTTACTCTACACTTAAATACGAAAGTGGTGTTCATAGAGTTCAAAGAGTGCCTGATACTGAGACTCAAGGAAGAGTACATACTTCTGCTGCTACTGTAGCTGTGCTACCAGAAGCAGAAGAAGTTGATTTAAAAATAAATGAGAATGATTTGAGGATTGATGTATTTAGAGCTGGCGGTCCTGGTGGACAATCTGTAAATACAACTGATAGTGCTGTGAGGATTACGCATATACCCACAGGTTTAACTGTTTCTCAACAGGATGAAAAATCACAACATAAAAATAAAGCAAAGGGTATGAAAATTCTTAGAGCAAGACTTTATGAATTAGAAAGATCTAGAATTGATCAAGAAAGATCAAAAGATAGAAAAAGTAAAATAGGAACTGGGGATAGATCAGAAAGAATAAGAACCTACAACTTTCCACAAGGAAGAGTTACTGATCATAGGATTAATTTAACCTTACACAAATTGGAAGAATTTCTAGAGGGAGAGGCATTTGATGAAATTGTTGAATCACTATCATTAAAAGCTCAAGAGGAAAGTTTAAGCAACCTTTAATTATGAATATTCAATCAGCATTAAAAAAAGGACAATTAATTCTAAGATCGAAAAATATTAAAACTGCTGAATTAGATAGTCAAATCTTAATGTCTAAAGCAATTAATAAAGAAAAACTTTTTTTAATATTAAATTATGATGAAAAAATTTCAAAAAAAAGTCTGAATGATTTTAATACTCTTATTGATAAACGAGCAAATGGTGAACCAATTGCTTATTTGACAAACAAAAAATATTTTTGGAACTATGAATTTATTGTTAACAAAGACGTTTTAATTCCAAGACCTGATACAGAAGTTTTGGTTGAAAAAGTTCTCGAGTTAGCAAAGAATAAAAATAGGTTAAATGTTTTAGATATTGGAATTGGTTCAGGCTGTATACTTTTATCAATTTTGATGGAAAAAAAAAATTTTTATGGAACAGGTGTAGATATTAGCAGTAAATCCTTAAATATTTGTAAGATTAATAGCCATAAATTAGGACTAATTAATAGAGTAAAATTATTTAAATCAGATATTGACAATTTTAATCACGGCAAATATGATTTGATTATATCTAATCCTCCTTACATTAAGAAATACGATTTAAAATGTCTGGAAAAAGATATTGTAGATTTTGAACCCAAACGAGCTTTAGATGGTGGGATAAGTGGATTGTCAGAAATCAGAAAAGTTATTGATAAATCATCTGAACTGATAAAAAAAAAAGGTTTTTTGATTTTAGAAATAGGTTTTGATCAAAAAAGAAATGTTAAAAAAATATTAAATGACAAAGGATTTTATATTAAGGAAATTGTTAAAGATCTTGCAAGTAATGTTCGTTGCATAATAAGTGTTAAAATATAATTAAATATAATGGTTACTTTTAGAAATAATAATGGAAGAAGAAATACTTTCAGAAGGAATGAAAGAAATTTTAAATCAAATAATGATAGAAATAAATTTAGTAATAATTTTTCTAATTCTGATAATTTTCAGAGAAAATCACCAGGTAGAAATAATCATAACGCGCCGAAACTAATTGAAAAGTATAATAATTTAGCAAGAGAAGCTTTATCTAGTGGAGATAAAATTTTATCAGAAAATTATTTTCAGCATGCAGATCATTTTACTAGAATTTTAAATGAGAGAGGAATTCAAAAAAAATCTATTAATAACAAAGATGCTGTTGAAGGAAATGATCCAGCTCCAATCAAAGAAAAAAAAAGTGAAACACTATCAGATAAAAACGTCATGAATTTAGAAGAAGTTCATTCAGAACCAAGTTAATTTAAACCAACAATTTTCTCTGATTTTAATACATCCAGCTTAATTCTTTTTGTTTCAAATAATTTTCTTTCTTCACCTTTTAAAACTTTTCCTGATGGGAGCTTTAGAGTTTGAGAGTTAATTCTTTTTCCATTTACAATAACTTCATAATGTAAATGGGGACCTGTAGATTTTCCAGTTGATCCGACATATCCAATTATTTGTCCTTGCTTTACTCTAACACCTTTTCTTACATTTGTTGCAAACTTGGACATATGAGCATATACAGTTTGATAAGTAGAATTATGTTTGATCACAACACAGTTGCCTCCTCCACCACACCACCCAGCTTTTTTTATTATACCATTACCAGATGCCATTATAGGAGTACCCATAGGAGCTGCAAAATCTGTTCCACGATGCATTTTGTTAAAACCATCAATTGGATGTTTTCTCATTCCAAAAGATGAAGATAATCTTGCTCCATTGATTGGTGTTTTCATCAAAGCTTTTTGAACACTCTTTCCACTTTTGTCATAATGTCCCTCGCTTTCTTTTGTATCAAAATAATAAAGAGAGTTATCTTCACCACTAAGTTTTAGATTAGCATAAAGAATATTACCAGTTTCAATTACATTTTTTTTATCATCCGAAAAAATTTCATACATAATTTGAAAACTATCTTTTTTTCTAATATCTCTCTGGAAGTCTACTTGAAAACCATAAATTCTTGCGAACTCTATAATTATAGTTGCAGGGATTTTTTGACTATTGGCCGATTTATAAAGACTTTCTAAAATAATACTTTCGCTATAAACAATTTTCTTATTCAACTTTGTTACAACAATTTTTTGATCAAATTGTCCAGTCTCTTTTTCTCTAGTGAGATAAATTTTTTCAGTATTAGAGACTTGAAAAATAAATTCTTTAATTAGGTAATTTGTTTGATCTATTGTGAATTGAAATTTTTGATTAACATTAAGTTTATTTAAATTAACTTTTTTAATTAATTCTTTTTTAATCTGTGAAATTTCCGATTTTTCGACCGAATATTGCTCTAAAATTGTATCAAAAGTTTCTCCCACATTAATCTTATGCTCGATTTTTTTAAATCTTGGTTCTAAACTGCTTAGTATTTGGTTTAATGATTTTTTTAAATATACGTTGTTTAATAAATCATTGTAATTATTATAAATTTTTTTTTTATTATAATTATAATAAGACGTAAAAAAAATAGTGATTAAAATCAGTAAAGCTAAAGCCAATAATTCTAAATTTTTTCCTAATTTTATTTTTATTTTTTTGAACATCTAAATTTTTGAAGATAGTATTATTAGTTAAGGATTTTGAAAAAATCAAAAAAAAACCCTTTAAAATAGTGTCTTTTTGTCATTTTTTTTATTGTTAATTGCTTGATTTCCTTTAATTTTAGCCTATAAGCATCGAACTTTCTCAATAAAATTATTGTTTTACAATAAATATTGATGAGAATTATTGGGCTTTTTTAGCTCAATTAGCTATTTAAAATGTAAAAAATTTAAGAAGAGAAGTGTGGACGGTTAAGGTTACCAAAATTTGTCGTACACACTTCAAT
This sequence comes from uncultured Pelagibacteraceae bacterium, assembly GCA_902510495.1. Lineage (GTDB taxonomy): Bacteria > Pseudomonadota > Alphaproteobacteria > Pelagibacterales > Pelagibacteraceae > Pelagibacter. The sequence continues at coordinate 4,781 of CABXBX010000004.1, read as the reverse complement.
ATTATATAAATTTTATTCTTAGAATTTATATAGAAGCTAGTGTGCGCCGTTTTTAAACTTGAGAGTTTGATCATGGCTCAGAACGTACGCTGGCGGCACGCCTAACACATGCAAGTCGAACGAAGTAGCAATACTTAGTGGCAGACGGGTGAGTAACATGTGGGTATCTACCCTTTGGCCTGGAATAACACGAGGAAACTTGTGCTAATACCGGATAAGTCTTTACGGAGAAAGCTTTATGCACCATTGGATGAGCCCGCACTTGATTAGTTTGTTGGTGGGGTAATGGCCTACCAAGACTGTGATCAATAGCTGATTTGAGAGGATGATCAGCCACATTGGGACTGAGACACGGCCCAAACTCCTACGGGAGGCAGCAGTGGGGAATCTTGCACAATGGAGGAAACTCTGATGCAGCGATGCCGCGTGAGTGAAGAAGGCCCTTGGGTTGTAAAGCTCTTTCGTCGGGGAAGAAAATGACTGTACCCGAATAAGAAGGTCCGGCTAACTTCGTGCCAGCAGCCGCGGTAATACGAAGGGACCTAGCGTAGTTCGGAATTACTGGGCTTAAAGAGTTCGTAGGTGGTTGAAAAAGTTGGTGGTGAAATCCCAGAGCTTAACTCTGGAACTGCCATCAAAACTTTTCAGCTAGAGTTTGATAGAGGAAAGCAGAATTTCTAGTGTAGAGGTGAAATTCGTAGATATTAGAAAGAATACCAATTGCGAAGGCAGCTTTCTGGATCATTACTGACACTGAGGAACGAAAGCATGGGTAGCGAAGAGGATTAGATACCCTCGTAGTCCATGCCGTAAACGATGTGTGTTAGACGTTGGAAATTTATTTTCAGTGTCGCAGCGAAAGCGATAAACACACCGCCTGGGGAGTACGACCGCAAGGTTAAAACTCAAATGAATTGACGGGGACCCGCACAAGTAGTGGAGCATGTGGTTTAATTCGAAGATACGCGCAGAACCTTACCAACACTTGACATGTTCGTCGCGACTTTAAGAGATTAAAGTTTTCGGTTCGGCCGGACGAAACACAGGTGCTGCATGGCTGTCGTCAGCTCGTGTCGTGAGATGTTGGGTTAAGTCCCGCAACGAGCGCAACCCTCACTTTTAGTTGCCATCATTTAGTTGGGCACTCTGAAAGAACTGCCAGTGATAAGCTGGAGGAAGGTGGGGATGACGTCAAGTCCTCATGGCCCTTACGTGTTGGGCTACACACGTGCTACAATGGTATCTACAACAGGAAGCAAAACAGCGATGTTAAGCAAATCCTTAAAAGATACCTCAGTTCGGATTGCACTCTGCAACTCGAGTGCATGAAGCTGGAATTACTAGTAATCGTGGATCAGCGTGCCACGGTGAATGCGTTCCCGGGTCTTGTACACACCGCCCGTCACACCATGGGAGTTGGTTCTACCTTAAGGCAAGGTTTAATATCCTTGACCACGGTATAGTCAGCGACTGGGGTGAAGTCGTAACAAGGTAGCCGTAGGGGAACCTGCGGCTGGATTACCTCCTTTCTAAGGATGAATAAAAATAAAATTTTATTCTAAATAATATACATAGGTTAATGTTGACCGTCCTCATTTCTCTTCTTAAAGTTAGTGTTTCTCTTGCATGGGGGCCGGTAGCTCAGTTGGTTAGAGCACACCCTTGATAAGGGTGGGGTCGAAAGTTCGAGTCTTTCTCGGCCCACCAATTTAAGATCATGGGGGATTAGCTCAGCTGGGAGAGCGCCTGATTTGCATTCAGGAGGTCAGCGGTTCGATCCCGCTATCCTCCACCAAACACTTAGTTATAAAAAATCGTAAATAAAAATAATTAATATCAATATCTATATCCGAACATTAATAATGTTATTAGTTAATGTTCAAAATAAAAATTTGATTCAACACAGAATTTTTTTCTGTGCATAAATCAAGCGTTTAAGGGCGTGTGGCGGATGCCTTGGCACTGAAAGCCGAAGAAGGACGTGATATACTGCGATAAGTTTCGGGGAGCTGTATGTAAGTTTTGATCCGAAAATTTCCGAATGGGGAAACCCACCACTTTATGTGGTACTTTAAACTGAATTCATAGGTTTAAAGAGACAACCTGGAGAACTGAAACATCTAAGTAACCAGAGGAAAAGAAATCAATTGAGATTCCGTTAGTAGTGGCGAGCGAAACCGGATTAGGCCAGCAGTTTTGATAAAAAAATTTAAATAGTTTGGAAAAGCTAACCACAGAGGGTGATAGTCCCGTAGAAGTAATGTTTATTAAAATTCATGAGTAAAGCGGGACACGTGAAATCCTGCTCGAATATAGGGGGACCACCCTCTAAGCCTAAATACTCTTCAGTGACCGATAGTGAACTAGTACCGTGAGGGAAAGGTGAAAAGAACCCCTATTAGGGGAGTGAAATAGAACCTGAAACCGCATGCCTACAATCAGTCGAAGCTCTTTTTAGAGTGACGGCGTACCTTTTGTATAATGGGTCAGTGACTTAATTTATTTAGCAAGCTTAAGCCATCTAGGTGTAGGCGCAGCGAAAGCAAGTCTTAATAGGGCGAATAGTTAAATGAATTAGACCCGAAAACGAATGAGCTTACCATGAGCAGGTTGAAAGCAAGGTAACACTTGCCGGAGGACCGAACCAGTTGACGTTGAAAAGTCTTTGGATGACTTGTGGTAAGGGGTGAAAGGCCAACCAAATTCGTAGATAGCTGGTTTTCCGCGAAAACTATTTAGGTAGTGCGTTGAATAAATAGATGTTTAGAGGTAGAGCACTAAATGGGCTAGGGGGAAGAGATTCTTACCAAACCTAATAAAACTCCGAATGCTAAACATTGTTCTTCAGCAGACAGACTGTGGGTGCTAAGGTCCATGGTCGAGAGGGAAAGAGCCCAGACCACCAGATAAGGTCCCAAAATTATGATTAAGTGTGAAAGGATGTGGAAATTCCTTAACAGCCGGGAGGTTGGCTTAGAAGCAGCCATCCTTTAAAGATAGCGTAACAGCTCACCGGTCTAATAGAGTTTCTGCGCCGAAGATGTAACGGGGCTAAAATCATATACCGAATCTGTGGATTTATAATTTTTTCGAAAATTATAACTGGTAGCGGAACGTTCTGTAAGCCTGTGAAGGGATACCTGTGAAGGATCCTGGAGGTATCAGAAGTGCGAATGCTGACATAAGTAACGATAAAAGAAGTGAAAAACTTCTTCGCCGAAAATCCAAGGGTTTCTGCGCAAGGTTAATCCGCGCAGAGTTAGTCGGCACCTAAGGCGAGGGCGAAAGCCGTAGTCGATGGAAATAAGGTTAATATTCCTTAACCAGATGGTAGTGACGGATCTTGTAAGTTGTGAGTTCTTAATGGATTGAACTTGCCGCGAAAAGGTTCCAAGAAATAGCTCCATCATTAGACCGTACCCTAAACCGACACAGGTGGATTAATAGAGTATATTTAGGCGCTTGAGAGAATGATGTTGAAGGAACTCGGCAAAATGCTTCCGTAACTTCGGAATAAGGAAGACCTTTTTTTAGGCAACTATTAAAAGGTGGCACAAGCTAGGGAGAAGCGACTGTTTATCAAAAACACAGGGCTCTGCTAACACGTAAGTGGATGTATAGGGTCTGACGCCTGCCCGGTGCTGGAAGGTTAATGCGATGGGTGCAAGCTCATTTCTGAAGCCCCAGTAAACGGCGGCCGTAACTATAACGGTCCTAAGGTAGCGAAATTCCTTGTCGGGTAAGTTCCGACCTGCATGAATGGCGTAACGATTTCTCCGCTGTCTCCAACATCAACTCAGTGAAATTGAATTCTCCGTGAAGATGCGGAGTTCGCGTAGTTAGACGGAAAGACCCCGTGCACCTTTACTGCAACTTTACATTGGTGTTAGGAAAAACATATTTAGCATAGGAGGGAGACATTGAAGCGAAGGCGTCAGCTTTTGTGGAGTCACCAGTGAAATACCTCTTTTGTTTTTCTTGATATCTAACTGGTAGCCGTCATCCGGCACCAAGACATTGTATGGTGGGTAGTTTGACTGGGGCGGTCGCCTCCCAAATAGTAACGGAGGCGTGCGAAGGTAGGCTCAGAACGGTCAGAAATCGTTCGTAGAGTGCAATGGCATAAGCCTGCCTGACTGTGAGACTGACAAGTCGAGCAGAGACGAAAGTCGGTCATAGTGATCCGGTGGTTCTGAGTGGAAGGGCCATCGCTCAACGGATAAAAGGTACGCCGGGGATAACAGGCTGATACTGCCCAAGAGCTCATATCGACGGCAGTGTTTGGCACCTCGATGTCGGCTCATCACATCCTGGGGCTGGAGCAGGTCCCAAGGGTTTGGCTGTTCGCCAATTAAAGTGGTACGTGAGCTGGGTTCAGAACGTCGTGAGACAGTTCGGTCCCTATCTGCTATGCGTGTAGAAGAATTGAGAGGAGTTGACCCTAGTACGAGAGGACCGGGTTGAACATACCACTGGTGGACCGGTTGTAGCGCCAGCTGCAGTGCCGGGTAGCTAAGTATGGACGAGATAACTGCTGAAAGCATCTAAGCGGGAAACTCACCTCAAAACTAGTTCTTCCTATAGAGCCGTGGTAGACCACCACGTTGATAGGCTGGGTGTGGAAGCGCAGTAATGCGTGCAGCTGACCAGTACTAATAGCTCAATTGGCTTGATTTATGCACTGAAAAAAATTTTAAAGATATTGATAAGTTATTTTAAAACCCCGACAAAAACGTTGGGGTTTTTTTTTAATAATTTGAAATAATTTTAATAATATCTTT
>CABXBX010000003.1 GCA_902510495.1 uncultured Pelagibacteraceae bacterium | reverse complement strand
AAATTGCATAAATAATAAAGAAATAGAAGATTTTGTTTTAAATGATCGAATCGAGGGTAGTAAAAATTATAAAATAAATGCTACTCCTACGATAATAATCAATAATGAAAAGTTCGAAAAATCCCTTAATTACAAAAATATAAAAAAAACTCTCGAAAAACTGATATAAGTTAATTCATGGAGTTTAAAAAAATCCAACTTAATGGGTTTAAGTCTTTTGCTGATAAAACCAACTTCTTTATTGAAGAGGGATTAACAGGCATTGTTGGTCCAAATGGTTGTGGTAAATCAAACATTGTAGAGTCTTTAAGATGGGTAATGGGAGAGACCTCAGCAAAAAGCATGAGAGGTTCGGGTATGGAAGATGTTATTTTTTCAGGAACCTCAAATAAATCATCAAAAAATATAGCTGAAGTATCTGTGACAGTTTCTAACGAAAATAACGAAGGTCCTATTCAATTTAGAGAACTGGATGAAGTAAATGTAAGACGAAAAATAGAAAAAGATAAAGGTTCGAAGTTTTACATAAATGATAAAGAGGTAAGAGCAAGAGACGCTCAAATGTTTTTTGCAGATTTGTCGACTGGCGCTCATTCACCATCTATGATTAGTCAAGGTCGTATTGGTGCGCTTGTGACTGCAAAACCTACTGATAGAAGGGCTATTTTAGAGGAAGCAGCTGGAATTTCAGGATTACATGTTAGACGACATGAAGCAGAGCTCAGATTAAGTGCTGCAGAAAATAATTTAAAAAGAGCCGATGAACTTAGAAGACAACAAGAAAAGCAGTTAGCTAATCTTCAAAAACAAGCGGAAGAAGCAACAAAATATAAAAATATATCTAACGAAATTAAAAAAATCGAAGCAGGATTGTATTATTTAAAATTATTAGAAATCGATAAAGAAATAACAGTTGAGAATGAAATTAATAATGAAGCTGAAGGAGAAGTAAGTGGTTATAATAATAAAATTTCAGAATTAGAAAAACTTATTAAATCTGAAACTGATAAAATTACGCCTTTGAGAGAAAAAAATATTGAAAATTTATCAAAAATACAAAGACTTAACTTAGAACTTCAAAGCCTTGACGAGGAAAATAGTAGAATTCAAAATGAAATTAAAAATATTAAAAAATCTCTTCAAACGTTTGACGAAGATATTAGCAGAGAAAAAGGAATAGTTATTGATGCAAATTCAAATGAAAAAAGACTTAAAGAAGAAAAAAATGATCTTATTGAAATAGATTCAAAGTATTATCAAACTGAAAAGCAATCTAATGAAGATTTGGATGGCGCAAAAAATAGATTAAAAATAGAAATAGATAAAGTTAAAGAATTAATTGCTTCAAAAAAAAATGATGAAGCGATAATTGTTTTAGAAAACTGCAAAATAATTATTGAAGAATATGCTGATAGCTATAGTAAAAATCAAAATATTAAAAAAGAATCCATTAAAAGAAATGAAAGAATAAGTGTGATTGATAAAGAAATAGAAAGTTGGAAAAATTTACTATCTAATTCTGAAAAAATGGTAAATGAACTTAGTGAAAGGAAAAGCAAACTAAATTTACAGCTAGACAAACTAGACAATCAACCAAAATTACAAGCTGAAAAAAAAGGTCAAATTTCTGAAAATTTAAGAATTTCAGAAGAAGAAAAAAATCAAAATGAATTGATTATCAATAAAACAGATAAAGAAATAGAAACTCTTAGAACTCAATTAAATGAGATTCAAGAACAATCAATTCAAATTAGAGAAAGAAAAGCAAGTTCAGGTGCAACAATAGAGGGGCTTAAAAAAAGAAAAAATGATTTAATCGATAGGATTGTTTCAGAGCTTAATTTGACAGAGGAAAATATTCTAGAAAATTCAAATTTATTCGGTGCTGAAGAACTTCCTGATGCTATCAATCAAGAGGATTTATTAGATAAAAAAAAACAGGAAAGAGAAAAACTGGGCTCAGTAAATTTAAAAGCAGATGAAGAAACGAACAAGTATGAGACTGAAATTGAAAAAATGGAACAAGATAGAGCAGATTTGGTTACTGCTATAATAAAATTAAAAGATAGCATCAATGAATTAAATCAAAAAGGAAGAGAAAAATTAATTGAGGCTTTTGATAAAGTAAACAGAAAATTTAATGAAGTTTATACAAAATTATTTAATGGAGGAAATGCAAAACTTGAATTAGTTGACTCTGATGATCCACTTGAAGCTGGATTAGAAATGTTAGTCAGTCCCCCCGGTAAAAGACTTCAATCTATAACTTTATTATCTGGTGGCGAACAAGCTTTGACTGCTCTATCATTGGTTTTTGCTGTTTTCTTAACGAACCCATCGCCAATTTGTGTATTGGATGAGGTCGATGCTCCACTGGATGATGCAAACGTAACCAGATTTTGTAGTTTGCTAGAAGAGCTTATAAAAATAACAAATACAAAGTTTATTATTGTCACTCATCATGCTTTAACCATGTCAAAAATGAACAGGCTTTATGGTGTTACAATGCCAGAAAAAGGCATTAGTCAACTAGTAGCCGTTGATTTACAAAAAGCAGAGAGTATGGTTGCATAAATAAGCTTACAAAATGTCAAAAGATCCATTCAAAACTCGCTTAGAGATTGCAAAAAAAAAGGCTTCAAAAAGAGATTTGGATAATAGAAAACATGAACCATCCCCAATTGGCACTGCTTTTAAGCTTAGTACAGAACTAGTTTCCGCTGTTGCTGTGGGGACAATTATTGGGTTTATTTTAGACAAGACCTTTGGTACTAAACCCTGGTTAATTTTAATATTTTTTTTTGTAGGGGTAATTGCTGGAATAACAAATGTAATTAAATCTGCAAAAAATATGCAAAAATAGAAAAAAAATTTATGGCAGCAAATCCAATGACCCAATTCGAAGTTTATAGAATTGGTCCAGAAATTAAAATAGGAAATTTAGATATTTCATTTACAAATGCAAGTTTGTTCATGGTTATAAGTTCTTTGGCTATTTTAATAATTTTTAATCTTGGCTCTAAAAAAAACTCGATATTACCAAATAAGATCCAACTTCTTGGTGAATTAAGTTATTCTTTTGTATCTAAAATGATAAGTGATACCGCAGGTTCTAAGGCTAAACCTTATTTTTCATTTATATTTTCATTATTTATGTTTGTTCTTTTTTGCAATATGTTTGGAATGATTCCATATACCTTTACTGTTACAAGTCACATTATTGTTACTTTTGTACTAGCAGCTTTTATTTTTATCGGCGTAACAATTATTGGTTTTATTAAGCATGGTTTCGGCTATTTAAAATTATTTGTACCTAGTGGCGTTCCTATAGTTTTATTGCCATTAATTGTTATTATTGAAATTATATCATACTTAAGTAGACCCGTAAGTTTATCTGTAAGGCTTTTTGCTAACATGATGGCAGGTCATACTATGATGAAAGTTTTCGGAGGCTTTGTAATAAGTCTCGGAATAGTTGGTGGATTGCTTCCACTGAGTTTTTCGGTTGCTTTAACAGGTTTGGAGATCTTAGTTGCTTTTCTTCAAGCATATGTTTTTGCAATCTTAACATGCATCTATTTAAATGATGCATTAAATTTACACCATTAATTAACATAGGAGGATATAATGGAATTAGAAGCAGCAAAAATGATTGGAGCAGGTTTGGCAGCCATAGCTCTAGCTGGTGCCGGAGTTGGTATTGGAATAATTTTTGGAAATTATTTATCAGGAGCGATGAGAAACCCTTCTGCAGCACAAAAACAATTTCCTAATCTACTTTTAGGATTTGCTCTCGCAGAGGCAACAGGATTGTTTGGATTAGTTGTAGCGTTAATCATTCTTTTTGCATTTTAATTAATGATTAAAAAAATATTTTTTCAGTTTATATTTTTTAATTTCTTTTTTATAAAAGAAGTTTTTGGTGCTGAAAGCGGAGGTATGCCTCAATTAAATCCGGAGTTTTGGATTTCACAAATATTCTGGCTTACGTTAACCTTTGGTACTTTATATGTAATTTTATCTAAATTAATACTACCAAAGATCAGTGCAAATTTAGAATTAAGAAAATCACAAATACAAGAGAATATTGAGGCGGCAGAAAAACAGAGAAAAAATAGTGAGAGTAAACTAAAAGAATATCATCAAATTATTTTTAAGACAAAATTAGAGGCAAAAAATATTTTTAAAGATGCTAGAGATAAAGCTGTTAAAGATATTAGTTCTAAAAAAGAAGTTTTAGATAATCAAATTGATGAGGAAATTAAAAAGGCAGAAAAGGAAATTGAATTATTAAGAAAAGGAGCTCCTGAAAAAATTAATCAAATTGCAATTGAAACGTCTTCAGAAATTGTAAAAAAGTTAATTGGAGCAGACATTAATAATAGTAGCCTATCTGCAATTGTTGAGGATCTTTCAAAAAGAAATGGTGGTAAATATTATGGCTCTTGATGCAACTTTTTGGGTGGCAGTTTCTTTTATAATTTTTTTTGGTATACTTATTTATTTTAAGATACCTCAAAAAATAAATTCTATTTTAGATAAATTAATTTCTGAGATCAAAAATGAAATTGATGAAAGTGAAAAATTAAGAACTGAAGCTAAAACACTTTTAGATAATGCTCAAAAGAAATTGGATACCGCACAATCAGAAAGTAAAAAAATCCTAGAAGAAGCTAGGAAAGATAGTGATAAGCTTATAATTGATCTTAATGATAAGTTTCACAAATCATCTGAAATTAAAAAAAATTTAGCAGAAAATAAAATTGGTCAAATGAAGGAAGCAGCAATCAAAGAAATAAAAGATGCCTCAATAAAGGTAGCAGTGGAATCGGTTAAAAAAATTATCACCACTTCAGTCGATAAGTCTAAGCTAGATACACTATTTCAAAAAAATTTAGATGAGACTAAAGAAGAGTTAAAAAAAATTAACTCATAATACGCTTACAATTTTTTTAAAAAACTATAAATTATTACCATGAATTCTATTGTAATTGGCTCTGGTTTTGGAGGAATAGCCGCTGCCCTTCGACTTAAAGCTAAAGGTCATAATGTAACTTTAATTGAAAAACATCCAGATCTAGGAGGAAGAGCCAGAGTATTTAAAAAGAATGGATTTATATATGATGGAGGTCCAACTGTAATTACGGCACCATACTTAATTAATGAGTTATTTGAATTATTTGAAAAAAATCCAAAAGATTACATAGATCTTGCTCCTTTAAAAGTTTGGTATCAATTTGTTTTTGAGGACAAAACTAGATTTAATTACTCTGGGGATGAAGAAGAAATGAAGAGACAAATTGGAGAAATATGTAAAGAGGATGTACTAGGTTATGAGAAGTTAGTAGAATTTACAAAAAAAATTTTCGACAAAGGTTTCACAGAACTAGCTGACGTTCCATTTGATAAGCCATTTGTAATGATGCAGCAATTACCAGCTCTTTTAAAACTTAAAAGTTATAAATCAGTATATTCATTAGTTTCATCTTACATAAAGAATGAAAAATTAAGAAGAATGTTAAGTATGCACCCATTATTGGTTGGGGGAAATCCTTTCACAACAACATCAATCTATGGATTAATTTTATATTTAGAAAAAAAATGGGGAATACATTATTCAATGGGTGGAACTGGAAATATTATCAAGGGTTATGAAAAATTAATGAATGAAGTTGGAATAAAAATAATAAAATCAAAAGAGGTAGCTAAAATTATTACTGATAGAAATAAAATTACTGGTGTACAATTAAATGATCAAACAAGCATTAATATTCAAAATGTTGTTTGCAACGCAGATCCTCCTGCTGTTTATGAAAAAATGTTAAATGGAAATGCTAAAAATTCATTTTTGTTTAGATGGAAGAAAAACAGAATGGAATACTCAATGGGTTTATTTGTTTATTATTTTGGGACAAAAAAAACTTATGAGAATATAGAACATCATACAATAAAATTTGGGAATAAATATAAAGAACATTTAGATGATATATTTGATAATAAAAAATTAAATAATGACATAAGCTATTATCTTCATAGACCATCTGCAACAGATAAGTCTATGGCACCTGATGGAAATGATTGTTTTTATGTTTTAGTTCCCGTTCCTAATAATCAATCAAAAATTGATTGGAAGATTGAAGGTGAAAAAATAAAAAATTTAGTAATCGATAAAATGGAAAATGATCTAATGCCTAATCTTAGAGAAAATATTATTGAAGATTTCTATCTTACCCCTGATTATTTTGAAAATGATCTTAATACAAAATATGGCTCTGGTTTTTCAATACAACCAAAGTTTTCACAATCTGCTTATTTTAGATTTCATAATAAATCTGAAATATATGATGGATTGTACTTTGTTGGAGCTGGAACACATCCTGGTGCTGGTGTACCAGGAGTTTTATCATCGGCAAAAGTATTAGATAAAATAATTAAATGACAAATAAAAACTATCTAGCTATTTTTGCAAAGTCATTTAATTGGGCAGGTTTTTTTTTACCTAAAAAAATTTATGAAGATTCTGCTAAGCTGTATGCATTTTGCAGAGTACTTGATGATGTAGCTGACGAAGAAAATGATTTAAATTCAAAAATTGAAAGATTTAACAAAATAAAAAATTTTTATAAAAACACTTATAATCTCAACAATAAAGAGATTGATTCATTAGATGAAAATGAGACGATTATAAATGATATGGTGACTCTTGCAGAGAACAATAAAATAAAAAGAATAATTTTAGATGATTTAATTGATGGTGTTTCCTCAGATTTGAAAAAAAGAATACATATTAGATCTGTAAAAGACTTGTTGATTTACTCTTATAGAGTTGCTGGAACAGTTGGTTTAATGATGTCAAAAATATTGAATGTAAATGATAGAAGGGCTTTGAAAGGAGCAATTGATTTAGGTATAGCGATGCAACTAACAAATATTGCTAGGGATGTAGTTGAAGACAAAAAAATGAACAGAGAATATATTAAACCAGATTTTGAAAATATTCGAGCAACCTTAAAACTATCAGAGATGTTTTATGATAGCTCTTTTAGTTCTATCCAGAAAATCCCATTCAGATATAAATTCTCAATAATTGTGGCTAGAAGAATTTACAGACAAATTGGAAGAAAAATTTTACAAAAAGATAATATGGAAAATTATGAAAAATCAGGAAAAATATATGTCAATAATTTTGAAAAAATTTACCAAACAATTATTTCTTTATTCGATTTAATATTGGTTTATTTAAAAGAAATTGAGCCTCATCAAAGAATAAAAGAGCATGCAATTATTAGTCAGGAAGTAGATCTAGATGAAAGAATTTGATTATGTAATTATTGGTGGTGGATGCGCAGGTCTCTCTCTTGCATATGAGTTAGAAATTCATAAAAAATTAAAAGATAAAACTTTAGCTATTATCGAGCCAAGAACAGAATATAAAAAAGATAAAACTTGGTCTTTTTGGAAAGTAGTGAATCATAATTTTAATGATTGTGTAAAGAAAAGTTGGGAAAATTTCACAATAAACATTCCAAAAAACACTAACCATTTACAATGTACCAATTATCCATATCAAAGTGTTGATAGTGAATTGTTTTATGAAAAAATTAACAACAAATTAAAAGAGAATAAAAATATTTCTTTCTTTAAAAATATAAGTGAAATTAATTCAAAAAATTCCTTTATTTTTAATAGTGTTCCATCAATCAAAAAAGATTACCGTAACCTTTGGCAACATTTTTGTGGTGTGGAAATTGAAACTCAAAATAATTTTTTTGATGATGAAATTTTTAATCTTATGGATTTCAATTGTGATCAAAGAGAAAGTGTTCATTTTTTTTATACCTTACCCTACTCAAAAACTAAGGCTTTAGTTGAAACTACTTGGTTATCAAAAATGAATGATAATTCTCAAAAAGATTATGACAATCAAATAAAGGACTACATTGAAAATCATTTAAATTTAAAAGATTATAAAATAACTTATAAAGAAGAAGGTGCAATACCCCTATTCTACCCAAAATACGAAAAAACAATAAATAAAATAAATATTGGAACTGCTGGAGGTATGACCAGATTAAGCACGGGCTATACTTTTTTAAATATTCAAGAACATAGTAAATACATATGTAAAAATATTGAAAACATTTCTAAAACTAAAAAGTTTGAAATAAGTAAAAAATATCAATTCTTAGATGATATTTTTTTAAGAGTTCTAAGTGAAAATCCTAAAATGATGCCTAATATATTTTTTAAAATGTTTAAGAGTTCACCAAAGACTGTTATAAAATTTTTATCTAACAAGAGTAATTTTTTAGAGGATTTATCAATTATTTTAAAAATGCCTAAATGGACTTTTGTTAAAGCTTTATTTAATTAAATGAATTTATATAAAATCAACAAAGAATATTCTCTTTTTTTATTTTTTTTTAATATATTTATTCTATTTACAGTATCTGATGTTTTAGTCTCAAAAGAGATAGAAGTTCCTTTTAAAAATATTATTTGTTTTTTTTTAATATCAATTATTGGAGTTTCACATGGCGCTCTTGATCACATAAAGGGGTATAAATTGATGAAAATCTATAAAATAAACAATAAATACTTCTTCTACCCTGTTTATATTTTCTGTTGTCTTTTGGTTATTTTTTTTTGGATAATCTTTCCGTCTGTAACATTAATATTATTTTTATTAGTTGCTTCATATCATTTTGGAAAAGAAGATAGTTGTGTTGGTAATATAATTAAAAAAAGATTTATCAATTTATTTTATTTATTCAAAGGATCGGTGGTAGTACTTGCTCCACTTTTTTTCCATACAGAAGAGACTCTTCAAATTTTTAAAATTCTTGGAGACAATTCAATACTGATACATGAAAATTTTTTAATATCATTGCTTCTTATCAGTTTCATATCAAATTTTTTTATAATGCAATGGTCAAATAACGGTGGTTTTTTTTTAGCAGATTGGGTCACAATTTTTACTCTTAATATATTTTTTTCTCCATTAATTTCTTTCACTATATACTTTTGCTTTCTTCATTCTGTAAGACATTCTTTTGGATTAATATATGAGATAAATAGTAAAAATTTTAAAAATGGATTTAAAAAATTTTTAAAAAAAGCCTTACCTTTAACTTTAGTTACTGCAATATTTTTTGTAGTAAGTGTTTATATTCTCACAAATTACTATGTTTTGGATGATGCTATATTAAAAGTAATATTTATAGGTTTGGCGTCTTTAACCTTTCCACATATATTGCTGGAATATTTAATTGAAAAAAATGAAAAATAAGGAATTAAAGATATTACTTTCTGCTCCTAGAGGTTTTTGTGCTGGTGTAGAAAGAGCTATAGAGATTGTTGAAAAATCAATCCATAAGTATGGTACTCCAGTTTATGTTCGTCATGAAATAGTTCATAATAAATTTGTAGTAGATGATCTAAAAAGCAAAGGAGCTATCTTTGTGGAAGAACTTGAAGAGATAGAGGATAAATCAAGACCGGTTATTTTTTCAGCACATGGTGTTCCAAAAAAAATACCAGAAGATGCAAAAGAATATAATATGACTTATGTTGATGCTACATGCCCTCTAGTATCAAAGGTACATAGAGAGGCTGAAAATTTACATAAGTCTGGTTATCATTTAATTTTAATTGGACATCAAAACCATCCCGAAGTTGTTGGCACAATGGGTCAATTACCTAAAGGATCTATTGATCTCATCCAAAATGAGGATGAGGCAAAAAAATATAGTACTGATAATAAAAAAATTTCTTATGTTACTCAAACTACTTTGTCTGTTGATGATACAAAAGACATTATTAAAATATTAAAAGATAAATTTCCTAATATAAAAGAGCCTGCAAAAGAGGATATTTGTTATGCTACAACAAACAGGCAGATGGCAGTTAAGAATATTGCAAAACAATGTGATTTATTTTTTGTAATTGGAAGTAGAAATTCGTCTAATTCTGTCAGATTAGTAGAGGTAGCTAAAAAGTCTGGATGTTTAAATTCTCAATTAATACATTCGCAAAGTAAAATTCCATTCGATTTAATTGAAAATTCAAATACAATTGGTATTTCTTCAGGTGCATCAGCTCCTGAAATCTTAGTTGATAATTTTATAAAAGAATTAAAAAATAGATTTACTGTAAGCATAGATGAAGTAGAAATTATTAAAGAAGATGTAGTTTTCAAAGTCCCAAAAAAATTAAATTAAAATGGCTGTTTATACAAAAATAAGTAAAAAAGAAATTTCTAATATTAACAAAAAATTTAATGTAGAAGATATTATTAATTTTAAAGGTATCAAACAAGGTATTGAAAATACAAATTATTTGTTAAAATCAAAGAATAATAAATTTATACTTACAATTTTTGAAAAAAGAGTTTCTCAAAAAGATATACCATTTTTTATGAAATTAATGGATAAATTAAATGATTTAAAAATAAATTGTCCAAAACCTCTTAAAAATAAAAGTGGAAATTATCTAATTAGAATAAAAAATAAAACAGCTTGTATAGTCTCTTTTCTTGATGGAAAGGATAAAAAAAAACTTAATATTAAAAATTGTTTCGATATAGGCAAGATTATAGCCCAAATGCATTTATCATCTAAAAAAATAAAACTTTATAGAAAAAATTCTATGGGTATAAAAAATTTAAATCCATTATTTAATAGTATAAAATTTAAATCAAAAAAATTTATTAATATAGAAAAATTTTTACACAATAATTTTAAAGATATAAAAAAGAAATGGCCAAAAATATTGCCTAGTGGGATTATTCATGGTGATTTATTTATAGATAATATTTTTTTTAAAAATAATAAATTATCAGGAATAATTGATTTTTATTTTGCTGCCAATGATTACTTTATGTATGAAATTGCCATTTGTGTTAATGCGCTATGTTTTGATAAAAAAAATTCAAAATTTTTAATTAATAAAAATAAAGTAAAAAATTTAATTAAAGGGTATGAAAGTATCAGAAAAATTTCAATTAAAGAAAAAAATTCATTGAATATTTTATGTCGTGGTGCAGCAATGAGATATTTTTTAACTAGACTTTATGATTATACTAATACTCCGAAAACAGCACTCATCAAAATCAAAGACCCAAGAGAATATTACCAAAAAATTGTAATACATAATAATTTAAAAACTTATAAAGATTATTTAAAATAATGATTAAAATTTATACTGATGGCTCTTGTCTAGAAAATCCTGGCAATGGTGGCTGGGCTGCAATCATAAATGATAATGGAGATACTAAGAAAATTAGTGGCAGTGAAAAAAATACTACAAATAATAGAATGGAGTTAATGGCTCCCATCAATGCTTTAAAAGATATGGAGCCAAAAGAAGAAATAGAAATTTATACAGACTCTCAGTATGTAAAACTTGGAATTACTAAATGGATAAACACCTGGATAAAAAATAATTGGAAAACTTCAAAAAAAGAAGATGTAAAAAATAAAGATTTATGGCTACAACTATATGATCTTAATCAATCATTTAAAATTAAATGGAATTGGGTTAAAGCACATGCGGGCAATCCATTGAATGAAGAGGTTGATTTATTAGCTAAAAAGGCAGCTAACTTAGATTAATTTCAAAAAATTTTCAGCTGCAGATATTTCACAAGAGCCAGTATCTTTTTCTTCTTGTAATTTTACTACTTTCATATCATCAACTAACATTGTATATCTGTTGGATCTAATACCTAGCCCTCTTCCACTTTTATCTACTTCGGCACCAATTGCTTTGGTGAAATTTAAAAATGGGTCTCCCATCATTATAATTTTGTCACCAACATTATTTTCTTTGCCCCAGGCACTCATAACAAATGGATCATTAACTGACACACATATTATATGATTAATTCCTTTATCTTTATATTGTTGGTGCAAATTTACGTAACCTGGTAAATGTTTAGCAGAACAAACTGATGTATAAGCTCCTGGTAAGCCAAAAATTATAGCTTTTTTATCTTTCAACAACTCTTCAATATTTTTCTTTGCAGGTTCACCATTTTCTAAAACGAAAATTTCCGAATTAGGGATATTGTCGTTTTCTTTTAATTTCATTAAATTCTTTCTTTTATATATTGTTTTATTTTATTAAAGTCGTTATCGATAATATCATAATTTTCTTTTTCATCCAAAATAAACAATAGTTCATCTGGCAATTCAGCTTTTATATTAATTGCTTTTTCAATTGCACCTGGGAACTTACAAGGGTGAGCTGTTGCTAATACAATATTATTACCTTTAAGATCAACTTTATCAAAAGCTCCATATCCTATCGCACTGTGAGGATCTAAAACTTTATTAAATTTTTCATAAACATTTTTTATGGTATTTAAAACTTCAATTTCATCCATTCGTGATGATAAAAAATCAACATTAATTTTATCTAAGTTTTCTTTTTGAATCTCATATTTTCCTTTTTCTTTAATGCCTTTCATCACATCGATTGTTTTTTTATCACTATGATTATTTAAATCAAAAATAAGTCTTTCAAAATTACTGGCAATTTGTATATCCATACTTGGTGAGATTGTCTCTAAAACATTCTCTACATTATATGCACCATTTGTAATTGCTCTATGCAGAATATCATTTTGATTTGTTGCCACAATAAACTTGTTGATTGGAAGACCAATTTTTTTTGCAAGATAACCGGCATATACGTCACCAAAGTTTCCTGTTGGAACTGCAAAATTTATTGGCTCACTATTATCTTCGACTAAAAAATAACTATAAAAATAATATACACTTTGAGCAATAATCCTTGCCCAGTTGATTGAATTGACTCCTGACATCTTAATTTCATTTGCAAAAGCTTGATCAGTAAACATCGCCTTAACTATATTTTGACAATCATCAAAACTTCCTTCTACAGCAATATTAAAAACATTCTTTTCTTTGCCAGTCGTCATTAATTTTCTTTGAACAGGTGAAATACGATTATTAGGATGAAGAACAAAAATGTTTATATTTTCTTTTCCTTTAATTGCATCAATCGCAGCAGCACCTGTATCTCCTGAGGTAGCAACAACTATGTTTATTTTATTTTTTTTATTATTTAAATAATATTCATAAAAATTACCCAAAAGTTGCATAGCAATATCTTTGAAAGCCAAAGTTGGTCCATGAAATAACTCAAGCACTGATCGATCTCCAATTTTAACTAGTTCAACCACATTTTGTTTTCTAAAAACTGAATAGGATTTATCAATAATTTCACTCAAATCTTGTTCACTCATAAAATCACCGATGAAAGGAAAGATTATTTTTTTAGCTAATTCTTTGTATTCAAGATTTTTTAATTTTAGTAAATCATTTTGACTGTATTTATGAATAGATTTTGGAATAAATAAACCTCCATCATCTGCCAATCCTTTAATAAAAACATCTTCAAATTTAAAGCTATCTGAGCTGTTTCTAGTGCTTATGTAATTCATTTAATAATTTTTTTTTCTAAAATATAAATATAGCAAAAGAATTGAAATCGCTAACGAAAACCAAGTAATCGCATATTTTTTGTGATTATTAGAAATATTAGCAGTAATTTTTTTTGGTTTAGGAAATTGATAATTCCCATGTAAATAAATAATATATTCTGAGAATTCTTTACCTGTAAACTTTAAAATATCCTCTCTATTTAAACTAAACCAATAATTTTCTTCAATATCATTATCCGGTTTAAAAATGTTTTTTCTTCCTTGTAATTTTAAAGTTCCAATTATGTTGTTTTCATCAAAAAAATTTATCTCTTGAGAATCTTTTTGTTCAAAGGGTATCCAGCCTCTATTAATTAGATAGTTCTCATTATCAATTAAAATTGGATTTATAACTTCAAAACCAGGGATCCCGTTATCATTTAAATTGTATAAATAAATTTGTTTGTCAAGATCAATAAATCCCGACGTTTTAATCTTTAAATAATTTTTTTTTTTAGATTGATTTAGTTCTACAGGTGGATTTTTTAAGGAATTTTCAATTTCTAATATGAGATTATTTTTCCAATTTAAACGAATTATTTGCCATGATCCCAGTGCAATAAAAACTAATATGAAAAAAATTACAAATACTGAGAATAAAAACTTGTGTTTCAATGATAAAAATTAACTTCCCCAAATATAAATTGCTGCAAATAAAAACAACCAAACTACATCAACGAAATGCCAATACCAAGCCGCTGCTTCAAAACCAAAATGATGATCTTTATTAAAATGTCCTCTTTTACCTCTAAACAAACATACAGCTAAAAAGATGGTTCCTACAAGTACATGGAAGCCATGAAATCCTGTTGCCATATAAAATACTGATCCGTAAATATGATCTGAAAAAGAAAATGATGCATGTTGATACTCATAAATTTGTAGAAGAGTAAAACAAAAACCTAAAATAACAGTCAACCATAAACCTTGAATAAATCCTTTTCTATCATCTTCTAGAAGAGCGTGATGAGACCATGTAACTGTTGTTCCAGATAATAATAAAATTAATGTATTGATTAATGGAATATCCCAAGGATCAAAAGTTTCGATATCTTTTGGTGGCCAAACATTACCAGTAAATTCATTTGGAAAAAGACTTACATCAAAATATGCCCAAAACCATGCAACAAAAAACATTACTTCAGAAGCAATAAATAATGTCATTCCATAACGATGGTGAATTTGAACTACAGGTGTGTGGTGCCCTTGATGTTCCGCTTCAATTACAACATCTCTGAACCACATATAAGCTCCGTAA
Source organism: uncultured Pelagibacteraceae bacterium (assembly GCA_902510495.1). Classification (GTDB taxonomy): domain Bacteria; phylum Pseudomonadota; class Alphaproteobacteria; order Pelagibacterales; family Pelagibacteraceae; genus Pelagibacter. The sequence continues at coordinate 21,944 of CABXBX010000003.1, read as the reverse complement.
ATTAATAAAGCAAACCCAAGATACATTCCCCAAGATACATCGGAATGAAGATAATAGACTGATCCTAAAGCTAAAACTAAACATGAAAATGAAACGTAAATAGGCCAAGGACTTGGGTCTACTAGGTGATAATCATGTTTTTTTTCAGCTGACATTTTTTTGAATTATGATTGTTTATAGTAATCTGTCGAGAAAAAAGTATACGACATAGTTACATCTTCTAAATTTTTCACAGTTGGATCATTGATCATTTCAGGGTCTAGATAAAAAGTCATAACATACGTAGCACTTTCCCCAGCCTTTAATTCTTGTTTTTCAAAGCAAAAGCAACCTAATTTACTATAATATTTTCCAAAACTCGCTGGAGATACATTAAAGCTTGCAACTCCCGCTGTTGTTTCATCGCTATAGTTAACAACCTCAAACTCTATTTTGTTAACCTGACCCACTTTTACATCAATAACATTTGATTTTGCCTTAAAATCCCACGGTAAATTATTCACATTAGTATCAAATCTAACACTCACGACTTTATCTAATACTATTTTTGGAGCATTATTAGATACTTGAGTTGTTCCACCAAAACCAGTCACTCTACAAAAAAGATCATAAAGTGGTACCGCGGCATAAGATAAGCCTAACATTAGGACAAAAATTCCAACTAATAAAAAAGGAGTTAAATTTTTTTTTTTAATCATATTACTCTGTCGAAAACACCAGTATTATACAAAGTAAAAAAGAAAAGGAAAATCATAAATGCAATTATTACTAAAGCAGTTAAAATATTTTTTCTTTTAGTTTTTTTATCAGGTATAATCATAATATTTTATCTATCAGAAAAAGTACGAATACTAAAAATAAATATAAAATTGAATAACCAAATATTGATTTAGCTTTTTTAGAATTAAATTTGTTTTTCTTAAAGTTATAAAGCTCATAACACAAAAAGTTATAATAAATAGTTAATAATAACGATGGTATTAAAAATGTTAATCCAACAAAATTGATTAAATATGGAAATATTATAACTGGAAGCATCAACAAAGAATAAACAAATATATTTATTTTAGTACTTTCAACTCCATTTGTTAATGGAAGCATAGGTATATTTGCTTTTTTATAATCATCTGATTTATACAAACTCAACGCCCAAAAGTGTGAAGGAGTCCAAAAAAATATTATAAGAAAAAAAGCTAAAGGCTCAATTGAGAGAGAACCAGTTGCAATTGTCCATCCAATTACAGGAGGAAACGCTCCTGCCGCACCTCCAATTACAATATTTTGAGGTGTTCGCCTTTTCAACCAAATTGTATAAACAAAAACATAAAACAAAATTGTCAAAAGTAATATTGCTGCTGAGATTCTATTTGTAAAATAATCTAATGCTATTACAGAAATGATTGACAATGTAACTCCTAATATTAATGCCTGATTTCGATTAACTTTACCTGTAGGAATCGGTCTTAAGCAAGTTCTTGTCATCAACGCATCTAGATCGGACTCATACCACATATTTAAAGCACCCGCTGCTCCTGCTCCTAATGAAACTAATAAAATTCCAATTATAGCATCTTTTGTTGAAACTAGATTAGGCGCTGTTAACAAACCAACTGCACAAGTAAATATCACCAAAGACATTACTCTTGGTTTCATTAATTTAAATAATTCAGAGAAATTGAATAAGTCTTCTTGTGATAAACTTCTTTTCTTTAACTTTGAATTATCCATTGGTTTTTTTTTGCTTTATTATTAGCTTGTTGATTTTTCTGTTTTTTGTTCATCAACAAACTTTGGTAATTCCTCAAAAGTGTGGAAATTTGGTGGAGACGGCACAGTCCATTCTAAAGTTGTAGCTCCTTCTCCCCATGGATTTTGTGCAGCAGCTTTCTTTTTTGCGAATGCGTATATAAGATTAACAAAAAAATACAGCTAAACCAGCAACAGCCACGTAAGAACCTATTGAAGAAATATAATTCCATCCAGCAAATGCATCTGGATAGTCTGCATATCTTCTTGGCATCCCTGCTAATCCTAAAAAGTGTTGTGGAAAAAAAATTAAGTTAACACCTATAAAAGTTAACCAAAAGTGTAAATGACCAAGCCATTCCGAATATTCATAACCCGACATTTTTGAAAACCAATAGTAGAAGCCAGCAAAAATTGCAAAAACAGCTCCTAGTGACAAAACATAATGAAAGTGAGCAACTACATAATAAGTATCATGCATTGCAGTATCTACACCTGCGTTCGCTAATACCACTCCTGTAACTCCTCCCAACGTAAACATGAATATAAATCCAAGTGCCCACATCATTGGGGTTTTAAAGGATATTGATCCACCCCACATTGTTGCAATCCATGAAAAAATTTTAATTCCAGTTGGTACGGCTATAATCATAGTGGCAGCTAAGAAATAAGCTTTGGTATCTGTACTTAAACCAACTGTATACATGTGGTGCGCCCAGACAACAAAACCTACAATTCCAATTGCTACCATAGCGTAAGCCATTCCCAGATAACCAAAAACTGGTTTTTTTGAAAATGTTGAAACAATATGACTAATCATTCCAAATCCTGGAAGAATTAAAATATAAACTTCTGGATGACCAAAGAACCAAAATAAATGTTGAAATAAAACAGGGTCACCTCCTGTTTGCGCATCAAAAAAAGCTGTTCCAAAATTCCTATCAGTTAATAACATCGTTATTGCTCCAGCAAGTACCGGTAAAGATAATAATAATAAAAATGCTGTAACTAAAATTGACCAAGCAAACAATGGCATTTTGTGCAATGTCATTCCAGGTGTTCTCATGTTTAAAATCGTAGTGATGAAATTTACAGCACCTAAAATTGAAGAAGCTCCTGCTAAGTGTAAACTTAAAATTGCTAAATCCATTGCCGGTCCTGGCTGACCAGCTTTAGAAGATAATGGGGGATAAATAGTCCATCCACCACCAACTCCTGTTTGACCTGGAGGGCCATCAACAAAGATTGATAAAATTAATAATGTTAATGAAACTGGCAACAACCAGAAAGAAATATTATTCATTCTTGGAAATGCCATATCAGGTGCACCAATCATAATTGGTACAAACCAATTGCCAAAGCCACCTATCATTGCTGGCATTACCATAAAAAAAATCATGATCAAACCATGACCAGTTACTAATACGTTGTATAAATGATAGTTACCACCTAGAATACCATCGCCCGGATGCATCAGTTCCATTCTCATTAAAACTGAAAATGCCGTTCCTATTACCCCTGCAACAATTGCAAAGATTAAATACATTGTACCTATATCTTTGTGATTAGTTGAATATGCCCAACGTTTCCAACCTGTTGGGGTATGATGATCGTCGAGTGATACTGTTTGTGTATACATTTTTTATTTACTCGCTAGTTTTAGTTTATCGTTTTTTATTTCTTCTTTTGCAAATTTTACTCGAGCCTCTGATAACCACTCTTGGTAATCTTCCTCACTTACAACTTTAACAGTAATGGGCATAAAGGCGTGTTTAATTCCACAAAGCTCTGAACACTGACCATAGTATGTACCTTCTGTTTCTGCTTTAAACCATGTTTCATTAATTCTTCCTGGAACTGCATCTCTTTTTACTCCAAAAGATGGTAATGCCCATGCATGTAAAACATCATTCGCAGTGATTAAAACTTTAATTACTTTTCCCACCGGCACTACTACTTCGTTATCTACAGCTAATAATCTTGGTTGGTTTGCTTTCAAATCTTTTTCCTCAATCATATAAGAGTCAAAAATTATATTTTCATCTGGATACTCATACCCCCAGTACCATTGATAACCAATAGCTTTAATTGTTAAATCTGCCTTTGGTATTGTGTCCTGTTTATATAAAATTTTAAATGAAGGGACTGCCATTACAATTAAAATTAAACAGGGAATTAAAGTCCATAAAATTTCAACAGTAACATTGTGTGTTCTTTTTGATGGATTTGGATTTGCTGAAGCTCTAAATCTTACACACGCATAAAGCATTAAAAATAAAACAAAAACAGTTATTGCTATAATAATTGGAAGTAAAAGGTTATTATGAAAGTTAACAATATCTCTCATTCCCCCTGAAGCAGGGTTTTGAAAGCCTAACTGCCAATCTTTTGGTTGGTCAGCTAACGTTGCAACTGAGATAAAGAAACTAGAAATTATTAATAAAATTTTTTTCATTTTTAATAGCTATATAAAGCTCTTTTGTAAAAATTACACTTTAGTTTTCGCGACAATTTATCAATTAATTGCATAGTTTACGATCGAAATTGTAGATATCACAGCTGTTTCAGATCTTAAAATATTATCATTAATTTTTAAAGCTTGAACCCCATCAAAATTAAGAATCTGCTCTCTTTCTGCTTCAGAAAAGTCACCTTCTGGACCAACAATAATACATGTTGGTTTATCGGAAAGTTTTGAACTATCAATTTTTTTATTATTTGAGTTTAAATCTGTAAAAATTAAGTCGATCGAATTAGAGTTTAAAAAGTTTTTTAAATTTTGTGCCTTCTCAATTAATGGAATATAAAGACGATTTGATTGTTCACTCGCTTCGATAACTATTTTTTTTAAACGTTCAGTATTAATTTTTCTTACAACTGTTCTGTCAAAAATTACTGGTAAAAATTTAGTTACACCAAGCTCTGTTGCTTTTTGAATCATAAAATTCTGGAAGTTTGATTTAATTGGAGAAAAAGCTAACCATAATTCTTTTATATTTTCATTTTGTCTTATTTGATTAGTTGTTGTGAATTCTACTATACTTTTTGATATTGATAATATTTTTGCTTCCCATTCTCCATCTTTATTAAATAAAGAAAAAACTTCATTTTCTTTTACTCTCATTACTTTTGTTAAATAATGTGATTGAGGCTTATCTAATTTATCAGTTAAGTCAGCTGATAATTTTTTTGAAAAAAATAATCTTATATTGCTCATTTATGTTAAGTTAGTTTATGAAAAATATTAAAGCAATAATTTTTGATGCTTACGGTACATTATTTGATGTCAATTCTGCTGCAGAAAAATGTAAAGATAAAATTGGAGATAAGTGGGAAAGTTTTGCAAATTATTGGAGAACAACTCAATTGGAATATACTTGGCTTCGAAGTTTAATGAATAGACATAAAGATTTTTGGCAAATTACAGAAGATAGTTTAGATAAATCTATTAAGGCTTTTAATATAGATCCCTCAATGAAAGATGAATTATTGAATTTATACAAAGTTCTCTCGCCATTTAAAGAAGTTCCTGAAGTTTTAAAAACACTTAAAGAAAAAAAATTTAAATTAGCTATTCTTTCAAATGGAACTCCTACTTTATTAAGTGAACTAGTAAAAAGTAACAAATTAGATAATTTGTTCGATGATCTTTTTTCAATTGAACAAGTAGGAATTTATAAACCTGATTCTAAAGTTTATGATTTGCCAATTAAAAGATATGGTATTGAAAAAAATGAAATTGCTTTTTTGAGTGCCAATACTTGGGATGTTTCTGGTGGTGGAAATTATGGTTACAATTCTATTTGGGTAAATAGAAATAAAAATGTTTTTGATAATTTAGACTACAAGCCTATTCATGAAATTAAGGATTTATCTGAATTATTAAATATAATTTAATTTGACCATTTTACACATGTGCAAAAATAAAATTTTGATATATAGGTATTAAAGAGACATAATTAAAAAGGAGAAATATGAGTGAAAAAAAAGATGTGTCTTTCGAAATTTACAATGACTCAGAAAAAATGTTAGATCAAATTGTAAATAAATACGATCTTCCTGATAAATCAAAAGCTTTAAGATGTTTAATGGATTATGTAGAGGAAAAAGAGACTGACTGGGATGATATGTTTGCTACAGTCCGATGCAATAGATGTGGATAGTAATTATGATTAAAATTTTAGACTTAATAGGAAGAGTTTTTATTTCAGGTATTTTTCTATTAAGTGGTTTTAATAAAATTGGAAACTACGATGGAACAGTTGGCTGGATGGAAAGTTTTGGTCTTCCTGGATTTTTATTAATACCAGCTATAATTTTGGAGATTGTTGCACCAATTTTAATTATAATTGGTTATCAAACTAAAATTGCAGCAGCAGCTTTAAGTATATTTTGTATTGCGACAGCAATAATATTTCACAATAATCTTGGTGACCAAATGCAATTTATAGCTTTCATGAAAAATATTGCTTTAGCTGGTGGATTTTTGTTTTTAGTAGTTAATGGTGCTAAAGGTTATTGCTTGGACAAAAAATAATCTTGAATTAAACATTAAACTTATTACTTAATTTCTATGAAAAATATTGAAATAAAACAAATTATTGATCCTATTTCAGCATCTGATGGCGCTGGTGTTAAACTAAAAAGAAGCATCGGAGTTGAGCCAAATTACTTTGATCCTTTTTTGATGTTAGACGAATTTGGTTCAGAAAACAGTGAAGACTATATTGCTGGTTTTCCCCCACATCCACATAGAGGTATTGAGACAGTAACTTATATGCTAGCTGGAGATTTTGAACACAAAGATAGTACTGGTGGTGAGGGAAGAATGACTGCTGGTGATGTCCAATGGATGAAAACAGGAAGTGGTATTATTCATTCAGAAATGCCTGCTATGAAAGAAGGAAAGCTGCATGGATTTCAATTATGGATAAACATGCCAGCAAAACTAAAGATGAGTAAACCAGAATATATTTATATTGATGCTGATAAAATGAGCGTTCACAAAGACTCTGATAAGCAAGTCAAAGTCATTGCTGGAAAATTTGAAAAAGCAGAAGGTCCTGTTAAAGGACATAACCTTGAACCAGTTTATTTTGATGTTGAGCTCAATAAAGATAAAGAATTTAATTTTAAATTACCTTCTACTCACAATTCTTTTGTTTATTTAATTAATGGAGAAATAATAATTGGTGAAAAAAAACATGACAATGTTAAAGATAGTACTTTAATATTATTGACTAAAGGTAATGAGTTAAAAGTGATGGCAAAATCTAATACAAAATTCTTATTGATCTCTGGAAAACCTATTAACGAAGAAATCGCAAGAGGTGGACCATTTGTGATGAATACTAAATCTGAGATCTTACAAGCAGTTCAAGATTATCATAATGATACGTTTGTAAAATGAAAGCAGTAACTATTTCAAAAAATGGTGGCCCTGAAGTTTTGGAAATTAAAGATATCAAACTTGAAGATCCAAAGTCTGGTGAAGTTTTAATTAAGAATGAAGCTATCGGTTTAAATTATATAGATACTTATCATAGATCTGGTCTCTACCCTGTTGAATTGCCATCTGGTATTGGAATTGAAGGTGCAGGTATAATTGAAAAAATTGGGCCAGATGTAAAAGATTTTAATATTGGAGACAAGGTTGCTTACGCATCAATGCCTATCGGTTCTTACTCAACACATAGAATTTTTCCAATAAAAAAACTTGTTAAAGTTCCAAATGAAATTGAATTGGAAAATGTAGCTACTTTAATGACTAAAGGTTTTACAGTTTTTTATCTTCTTCATAAAACCTATCCTGTTAAATCTGGAGAAAATATTCTATTTCATGCAGCAGCTGGAGGTGTTGGACAAATATTTTGTCAGTGGGCTAAGAGTTTAGGATGTACTGTAATTGGAACAGTTGGATCTGATGAAAAGATTGAAATTGCAAAAGCTAATGGATGTACACATGTAATTAATTATTCAAAGGAAAATTTTGCAGAAAAAGTTAAAGAGTTAACAAATGGAGTTGGTGTGCCTGTGGTTTATGACGGTGTAGGCAAAAAAACTTTTGATGGTTCAATTGAATGTTTGAAAGTTAGAGGAATGATGGTTTCATTTGGAAATGCATCTGGTCCAATAGAACCATGTAATGTTGCCAAATCTTTGGCACCAAAAGGTTTATATTTAACTAGACCTAGCATTGCTCATTATACAACAACCAAAGAAGAACTTGATGAAGCTGCAAAAAAGGTTTTTGAGATGTTTATTGCCAAAAAATTTAAATTGAATATTTTTAAGAAATATTCTTTAGATGAAATTGTTAAAGCTCACCAAGATTTAGAAAATAGAAAAATTTTAGGACCTGCTATAATTATTCCTTAGTCAACTTTTACATCCATATCAGACATATGAAGTTTTAGTGCATTTGTTGAAATATGAATTTCTCTTATAAAAAACATTATTGAAATTATCATAGACAAACAGCATGAACCAAAAATTACACGAGCTATAAAAACTTCATTTAAATATAGACCAAGCACTGTCAGCATATTAAATAGAAATCCAAATGCCGCAAACATGATGGTCCATCTCAATAAAACAATTCTTCCACTTAAATTCATGAACTGTTTTTTCCACTCAGCGGGAACATGATTTTCATAAACATGCTCATCATGTAACTCTCTAATTAATTTGCTTAATGAATGAAATCTATTGCTATATATGTTCATTAGTAAAGGTATAGCTGGAAACATCAAAGCTGTGACTGTGTAATCTATATTCATACGAATCAATTTGATTATCGATCTTGGCTTTGTTATTTACAAGTAAATTTTATGAACCAATTAAACTTATTTATAGAACTAACAAGACTAAAAAAACCAATTGGCTATATGTTGCTATTTTGGCCATGCGCATGGGGTTTAACTCTAGTTTATGACTTTTCTAATAATATTAATGTTTATCTTTTTTATCTCTTACTTTTTTTTCTAGGTTCAGTTCTTATGAGATCTGCAGGATGTATTGTAAACGATATTTTGGATAGAAAGTTTGATAAACAAGTTTCAAGAACTAAAGATCGACCAATTGCTTCAGGAAAGGTTTCAGTTTCAACTGGTTTACTCTATGCAACGTCTTTATGTGGTTTAGCTTTTTTAGTTCTTATCAATTTTAATTATTTTACAATACTAATTGCTTTAGCATCAATGCCTTTGGCATTCACATATCCTTTAATGAAAAGATATACTTATTGGCCACAACTTTTCTTGGGTATTACTTTTAATTATGGTTTAATTCTTGGTTGGTCTTCAATTTCAGGAAATTTGGATATCATTCCTATTATTTTTTATTTTGGAGCCATATTTTGGACACTAGGATACGACACTATTTATGGATACCAAGATATAAAAGATGACGAAATTATAGGTTTAAAATCAACTTCAATAAAATTTAAAGGCACAGCAAAATTTTTTTTAACCACATGTTATATAACTTTAATATTTTTTCTTCTTCTTGGAGGTTATTTAATGAAATTTAATTTTTTTTATTTTTTATTCTTAATAATTCCAGTAGTTCAATTATTTTTTTATCAAATAAAAACTTTTGATCTCAACAATTCAAATGTTTGTTTAAAAGTTTTTAGAAGTAATAATTTTTTTGGTTTAATCGTTTTTTTAAATATTATGATTGGTAAAATTTTATAATGGATAAATCAGTAACACTTAAAAGACTCTACAGAGAATATACCAAAAAATTTATTAAACAAATTTTTATAGCTGTATTTTTTTCCTTACTAGTTGCAACTAGCACATCTTCTATTGCTTGGCTTTTAGATCCAGCAATTGATAAAATATTCATACAAAAAGATCAAACTTTATTAATGATTATACCGTTATTAATAATTATTGCTTTTACCACAAAAGGAGTTTCTCTTTATCTCGCAAAAATTATCATGATTAATGTTGGAGAGGATATTAAAAAAAAACTTCAATTTGACATGTTAAACACTCTTATTAACGCTGATACACAATCAATTGACGAAAAACACTCTGGAAAATTTATTTCTAATCTTACCTATGATGTTATGCACATTACAAATTTACTAAGTAATGGAATACTTAATCTTTTTAAAGATAGCTTAACTCTAATTGGTTTATTAACAGTAATGTTTTTACAAAACTGGAAACTGTCTTTAATTGCAATAATATTAATTCCAATAGCTAGTACTGCTGCAAGAAGCTTGGGTAAAAGAATGGGTAAAGTTACAACTCAAGCTCAAGAAAAATCAAGTTTTTTAACAAAATATCTAGTTGAATTATTTAAAAACCATAGATTAACAAAAATTTTTCAAAAAGAAAAATATGAAAGAAATAGAGCTGATAATTATTTGGATCAATTAAAAGAAAAAAATAAAAAAATTGGTCATGTAATAGTAAGAATTTCTCCTGTCATGGAAGTACTAACAGGAATAATGATTGCTATTTTAATATTTTATTCAGGAAAATTGATTGCGATGGAAGAACTAAGTGTAAATAATTTCTTTTCGTTTCTTGCGGCTATGATGTTGGCTTATCAGCCTGTAAGATCATTATCGACTTTAAATGTCATTCTTAATCAAGGTTTATCAGCGGCATCAAGAATTTTATCAGTAGTTGATACTCAAAGATTAATTAAAAATAAGGATAACTCTAAAGATCTAAATATAAAAAAAGCGGACATAGAATTTAAAGATGTAATGTTTAGTTATAATCAATCTGACGGGGAAGTTTTGAAAAAGATAAATCTAATTTTTGAAGGAGGTAAAATGACCTCTTTAGTTGGGCATAGTGGATCGGGTAAATCAACAATTTTAAATCTAATCCCTAGGTTTTATGATTCTATCGAAGGTGACATCACAATAGATAGCCAATCAATTTATAATAGTACCGTTGAGTCTCTTAGAAAAAATATTTCATTAGTTAGCCAAGAGACAACATTATTCGATGATACGATTAAAAATAATATTAAATATGCCAACTTAGACGCAACTGATCAAGAGGTTCTTGAAGCTGCTAAACTTTCTTATTCCGATGAATTCATAAATAAATTGCCAAATAAATACGAGACTATGATTGGGGAAGATGGAGTAAGATTATCAGGGGGAGAAAAACAAAGGATTTCTATTGCGCGGGCAATGTTAAAAAAAAGCTCGATTATTCTTTTGGATGAGGCAACCTCATCTCTAGACTCTGAAACTGAGACAAAAATACAAGAAGCTTTAAAAATTTTGACTAAAGACAAAACTACTATTGTGATTGCACACAGACTTTCAACTATTTTAAACTCTAATAATATTTATTTAATTGATGCAGGAAAAGTTATGGATAATGGAAAACATGAAGAATTATTAGCAAAATCTAAAATTTATAAAAATTTTCATGACAAACAAATCAAAAGGTAATGATTTTTTTTATTTATCAATTATTAATTTCAATAATATTAATTTTTTCTCCTATAATTGTTATCTATAGAATCCTAAAAAATAAAGAACATAAGTTAAGAGTAAAAGAAAAATTTTGTTTTTTCTCAAAAAAAAGAGGTGTGGGTAAACTCGTCTGGTTTCATGGTTCTAGTGTTGGTGAAATTATGAGTATTATTCCAATAATAAAAAAATATGAAGGTGATAAATCAATCAATAAAATTTTAATTACATCAAGTACGTTAAGTTCATCTAATATTCTTGAAAAAATGAAATTTAGAAAAACTATTCATCAATTCTATCCAGTCGATCATATCTTTTTTTCAAATAAATTTCTAAATTACTGGAAACCAAGTATAGCTATTTTTTTAGAGTCTGAGATTTGGCCCAGTATGTTTAAATCTATAAAAAGAAGAAATATTCATTTAATTTTACTAAATGCTAGGATTACTCATAAAACTTTTAGTCGATGGTCTAAATTAAGTTTTTTTTCTAAATCAATTTTTAGTTTAATAGATATTGCTTATCCCCAAAATAATGAAACAAAAATATTTTTAAAAAAACTTAATATTAGCAATATTAAAAAGATTGGTAATTTAAAATATATTGATAATGATGATTTAAAAGATAATAAAATTGATAAAAAATTATTTTCTCAATTTAAAAAATATAAAACCTTTGTAGCCGCAAGCACACATGATACAGAGGAAATTTTTGCAGCAAAAACTCATCTTTTATTAAAAAAAAATAATAAAAATTTAATCACAATTATAATACCGAGGCACATTAACAGAGTTAATCAAATTATTGAGGACATAAAAAAACTTAATCTTAATGTTATAACTCGCAGTTCAAACATTAAAAATTTATCAAAAGTAGATATTTTTATTGTTGATACTTTTGGTGAAACAAAAAAATTTTTTAAAATCACTACTTCAGTTTTTTTAGGAGGTTCAATAATTAGTAAAGGGGGGCAAAACCCTTTAGAGCCAGCTCGTTTTGGCACAAAAATATTACATGGGCCTGATGTTGATAATTTTAAAGAAGTTTACCGTTATTTAGATTTGTTAAAAATTTCATCACAAGTTAAAAGTCCAATACAATGTGCAAATTCAATAATATTTAAAAAAAATATGAAAAAAGTAAAAAAAATGAAACTTCTAGGTAAAAATATTCTTAAAAATACCTTAAATGAACTGGATAAATCATTACATAATGAGATTTAAAAAACCTAAGTTCTGGGATTATAAAGAACCTAACATCAATTCATATCTACTTTGGCCAATATCTTTTTTAATTAAATTAATTAGTTTGTTTAAGATCATAATTGTTAAAAGAAAATCTTCTTCTATCAAAACAATTTGTATTGGTAATATTTATTTAGGGGGGACTGGAAAAACTTCTCTTAGCTTAAGAATAAATAAAATCTTAAATCAGAAGAAAATTAAAACCTGTTTTATAAAAAAATTTTATCCTGACCAAATTGACGAGCAAAATATATTAGAAAATAATGGTAAACTTTTCAAAAATAAAAAGAGATTAAACGCTCTTTTTCAGGCAGATTTGGAAGGTTATGAGGTTGCTATTTTTGATGATGGATTACAAGATAGCTCAATTGATTATGATTTGAGAATTGTTTGTTTCAATAACACTAATTGGATAGGTAATGGTTTTACTATCCCCTCGGGACCTTTAAGAGAAAATTTTGAAAATATAAAAAAATATAAAAATGTATTTCTTAATGGAAATGATGAAAATTTAGATGAAATAAAAAAATTTATTTATAAAATTGACTCAAATATAAATATTTACCAGGGAAAATACATTCCCAAAAATATAGAAGATTTTAATCTTAATGACAAATTCTTAGTTTTTTCTGGTATCGGCAATCACAAAACTTTTATCTCAATGCTTAAAAATAATAAACTAAATATAGTCAAGGATATTGAGTTTCCAGATCATTACTCATATTCAACAAATGATATTGAAGAGATTATTTCAATTTCAAATGAACTTAATTGTAGAATAATTACTACAGAAAAAGACTTTATAAGATTAAAAAATGATGCACGAAATGAAATTAAATATATTAAAGTAGACTTAGAAATTTTAAACGAAAAAGATTTTTTAAAAGATATATCTGATCTGTATGAATAAAATTAAGTATTTTTTTCAATTTATATTGATAATGATAATTTTTTTTATATTTAAGGTTTTAGGTGTTAAAATTTCATCATTTCTTGGTGGAAAATTATTTGAATTAATTGGTCCTATTTTTAGATCAAGAAAAATTATCCATGAAAATATTAATAGAGTATTTCCAGATATAGATCAAAAAAAACTAAATAAAATTAATTCATCAATGTGGAATAATTATGGGAGAGTATTTGCAGAATATATCTTTATGAAAAATTTTAGAAATGGAGACCTAAGCAAGAATATAATTATTGAAGGTTTAGAAGTACTTCAAAAAATAAAAAATAATAATAAAAAAGTTGTTTTTATCTCAGGTCATTTTAGTAATTTTGAGTTAATGGCAATGCAACTTGATAAATTAGATTTAAAGATTGCTGCAATTTATAGACCATTAAATAATATTTTTTTAAATCGTATTATGGAAAGAATTAGAAAAAAGTATATTTGCAAAAACCAAATTAAAAAAGGTATTGGAGGTTTAAAAGAATTAATAAAATTAAATAAAGTTGGTTTTTCAACTGCGTTGATGATCGACCAAAGAGTATCGCAAGGTATTAAATCAAACTTTTTTGACAAAGAAGCCTTTACAACAACTATTCCTGCGCAATTGACTAAAAAATTCAATATCCCTATTGTTCCAATATTCATTGAAAGACAAGAAGCTCTAAAATTCAAAATGAAAGTTTATGAGCCTATAAATTTTTCAGATAATGAAACTATTGAAAACATTACGCTACAATTAAATAAGATACTTGAAGAAATGATTCTACAAAGTCCTGAACATTGGATCTGGTCACATAATCGTTGGAAATAAACCTATTTATTCTTCAACTCTTCCCTTTTTTGTGAAGCCTCAATGTACGAATAATAAGGTTCTTGTAAATCAACATTCCAATAATTTAAATTTTCAAGATTTATTAGTTTTCCTGAAACTGCGCAAATCACATGATCACCTGGTTCAATAATTTGGAAATTATTTGGTAAATATTTTATTTTTGCTAATTTTTTATTCATTTATAGTTTATATGTTTATACATGATTGTAGGTATTATAGGAAGTGGTGGCAGAGAACATGCTATCTGTTGCTCGTTAAATAAGTCAAAAAAAATTAGTAAAATTTATTGCTTTCCAGGAAATGCTGGAACTTCTGAAATTGCTGAAAATATAGATATAAATTCTGATGATTTTGAAAAAATAAAAAATTTCACTTTAGAAAAAAATATAGACCTTATCGTCGTTGGTCCAGAGAAACCCTTGGTAGACGGTATAACAGATTATCTTGAAAGTTTTGGGGTCAAGGTTTTTGGTCCAAATAAAATAGCTTCTCAGTTAGAAGGTTCTAAAATTTTTACCAAAAATATTTGTAAAAAATATGATATTCCTACTGCGAATTTTGGAATATTTAATAGTGAAATTGAAGCCAAAAAATTTTTAGTTAAATCAAAATACCCAATAGTAATTAAAGCAGACAACCTAGCTGCTGGCAAGGGTGTCTACATATGTGACAATCAAAATCAATCAATTCAAGCAGTTCAAGAAATATTTGAAGGTAAATTTGGGAAAGCAAAGAATGTGCTAATTGAAGAATTTTTAACTGGTGAAGAAATGAGTTTTTTTATTATTAGTGATGGTTTTTCTACCCAAAGCTTTGGAACAGCTCAAGACCATAAAAGAGCACTTGAAGGTGATAAAGGAAAAAATACAGGTGGGATGGGTGCATATTCTCCTTCAAGATTAATTACTGATGAATTAGAAAAAAAAATTTTAGATAAAATTATAAATCCAACTTTAAAAGCATTAAAAAATTTAAAAACAAACTATAAAGGCTTTTTGTATGCAGGATTAATGATAAATAATAACGAACCATATTTAATAGAATATAATGTAAGAATGGGTGATCCAGAATGTCAAACATTACTTCCTAAACTCAAAACTGATTTTTATGAGATCTTAAATGCTTGTTGTGAAAATAGGCTAGACAAAATTAAAATAGAATGGACAAAACAAAAAAGTTTGTGTGTTGTATTATGTTCAAAAGGATATCCTGAAAATTTTGAAAAAAATGTTGAAATCAAAAATTTGAATAAATTAAAGCTTTCATCTAATGATTATTTATTTCATGCTGGAACTTCTAAAACAAAAGATAATATTTTTGCAACAGGGGGGAGAGTATTAAATTTTGTTTCCTTATCAGATAATTTTTTTCAATCTAGAGACAATATACTAAGCCATTTAAAAGATTTAAATTGGTTGGGTGGTTTTTTTAGAAAAGATATTGGTTTTAAAGTTATAGAAAAATGAGAATAATAAGTGGATATTTTAAAGGTAAAAAAATTCTAGAACCTAAAGACAAAGAAACAAGACCTTTAAAAGATTTAACAAAAGAATCAATTTTCAATATTTTAAATCACTCAAATAAATTTAAGATAAACTTTGAAAAATCAATAGTTTTAGATTTATTTTCTGGCGTTGGATCGTTTGGGTTGGAGTGCTTATCAAGAGGTACTCAACATGTAACTTTTGTTGAAAATTATAATGGTGTTTTACCAATTTTAAAAAAAAATCTAAATAGTTTAAAAATTGTAAAAAAATATGAAATTATTGAAAAAAATTTATTTAATAATTTTAATTTTGTATTTCTAAAAAATAAGTTTGATCTAATATTTTTAGACCCACCTTTTAAAGAGAAAAAGCTAGATTTCATAATTGATAATATTTCTAAGAAAAAAATTCTAAAAAAAAATGGAATAATTATCATCCATAGACATAGAAAAGAAAATGATAAATTTTCAAAAAAATTGAAAATTTTAGAAGAAAAGAATTATGGAATATCTAAAATTTTTTTTGGAACTTTAACTTAAAAGTTTTTTTGTTTCTTTTTTTATAATTTCAACAGCTGGTTGGTTATAAGGGTTAACTTTTAAAGCTCTTCCAATTAAGATTGTCTCTAAGATAAAAAAACAAAACAATTCTCCTAAAGTTTTTTCATCTCTCTTTTTAATCTCAAAACTTCTGAATGGTATATTTTTACTATTAAAAACTTTTTCTGTAGCTTTTTTTTGTGCATAAATAATATTTCCAATATTCTTTTTTTTTATAAAATTATGAGAAGTTAAAATTTCATTACTTAAAATTTTTGTGCTTTTATTATCGTGAACATAAAAAAAAGTAAAAAAATTATTTTTAAAACCATCTAAATAAAGCTGCATAACACTATGATTATCTTTTGGCATATTTGATATGATTGGCAATAGACCAGTATTATTTTTACCAAGACTTTCTGCAATTAATTGTTGATACCAAAAAAATAAATCTTTGGATTTTTTATCATAGTTCAAAATAACTGAATTAAATTTTTTTTTTTTTATTAAATTAATTGTTGCACTTACATTTGAAATTAAAGCATTTAAATATTTTTTATTTTTTATAATATTATTAAATTGTCTAAATTTTTTTGAATCTAGGCCCATTAATTCCGCTGGCAACATTCCTACTTCTGATAAAACAGAATATCTTCCTCCTATAAAATTATTATGATGGATAATTTCAGCCTTTAATTTTTCACCAAGAATACGTAAATAATTTCTTTTATCCCCAGTAATAAAAATATTTTTATCTTTTTTTTGGATATAAATATTGGAATTGACGATTGTTTCGATTGTATTACCTGATTTAGAAACAACTACATTTAAATGATTTTTTTTATTATCAATTATTTTTTTTGGAGACAAGTCATTAATAAATATAAAATTTTTTTTAATTTTATGTTTTAAAAAGCTATAAATAGATTTTGAACCTAAAGATGATCCACCTATTCCTATTAAACGTATATCTTTATAACTTTTATAATTTTTAAGATTTGTCTTTTTAAAATCATCTTTATAATTTTTACTTAGTGATTGAAGGACAGGTTCATTTTCATCAATATAATTTTGAAATTTCTTTTTTATATTTGAATCTTTTGTTCCTGCTTTAAAATTTTTAAAAAAAATTCCAGGTGAAATCATTAATTCTTTTTAATTTTTTCCAAAATTGAATTTTCAAAATTTATATTTTGATTAGAACTATTTTGTGTATTGTTTGAGGAATTTTCATTATTAGAAATTAATGACTTAATATCTGCTTCTTTTTCTTTCTCTGGGTCTTGATTATTTTGGTTAGGAAGCGGCAACTCATCAAAATCCGGTGGCATTACAAGTGGTGATTTTTTTTCCACCATAAACTCATCAATACTATTTTTTTTTTGTGATCTAAATCCATCTGAAATTGTACTACATGCATTTAAAAATGTTATTGATATCAAAAGTAATAATAATATTTTAATTTTTTTCATTAACTTTATCTTTTTGGTTATCAACTAATTCCATATAAATCAAAAATAAAACTCCTAATGAAATAAATATATCTGATACGTTGAAAATAAACCAATGAAAATTTCCAATATGAAAGTCTATAAAGTCTGGAACAGCTCTAAAAAAAATCCTATCATACAAGTTTCCTAAAGCACCACCTAATATCATTAAAAGAGAGGATTTTCTCATTCCATCATTCTTTAGAATCATAAAAAAAATAACAATAACAACGATTGATATCAAAATTGTCAAAAAATCATATAAACGATCTTGCTCAAAGGAAAATAACCCAAAAGCAATTCCTTCATTCCAAATTAAACTTATATTTAAAAATTTCGATGAAAACAAATCCGCTGATAAACTTTTTTCGTTATATGAAATTATAAAAATTTTAGAAAATCTATCTAGAAAAAAGATTATTAGAACAATTAAAATATTTATTATAAAACTTCTCTTTAGATAATTTATCATTATTAAGGATGTCTCTCACACGGCTCGACACTAATTTTCCAACATACAGGGCATTTATTTCCTGATGCTTTTTTAGTTTCTACTAAAATATCTGACTGTTCATCAAAAGTAATATCATTTTTTGAAACAATACATAATTCTGATATATCAATGTTTGATAAAATTTCTTTATATCTTTTATTAATCTTTATTTTTAATTCAGCTTCAAGACTAGAGCCTATCTCTTTACTTGCTCTTTTTTCCTCAATACTAATGTTGCATACATCTCTTATCTTAATTAACTCCAACCATTTTTTTGAAAGTTCTTTGTTTTCAAATTTTTTTGGAAAATCTAAAAAATTTTCTAAATGAACACTTTTATTTTTTTTAGAAACTAGTTGATAAATTTCTTCGGTGGTGAACGAAATTATTGGAGCAAACCACCTTAATAATGAATTTAATAAAATATTTAATACAATGATGGATGATTTTCTTTTTTTTGAGCTTATTGAGTCACAATATAATGTGTCTTTTCGGATATCAAAATAAAATGCTGACAAATCTACAGTACAAAAATTTAGTAGCTCTTTATAAAGATTATGAAAATCATAATTTTGAAAATATTTTTTAAATCTATCATTTAAAGCGAATATTTTATGAAGTATAAATTTTTCAAGTTCAGGCAAATTTTCAACATCAATTTTTTCTAAATCTACATCTTCAAATTTATCATTTAAATTTCCTAATAAATATCTAAATGTGTTTCTTATTTTACGATAAGAATCCGAGTGTTGATCTAATATAGAATAATCTATTCTTAAATCTTCAGCATAATTAGATGAAGCTACCCAAATCCTTAAAATATCAGCACCATATTTTTTCAATATATCTTCAGGGGCAATAACATTACCTAAAGATTTTGACATTTTTAAACCTTTGCCATCAACAACAAAGCCATGTGATAAGATCGACTCAAATGGTGCTCTATCTCTGGTCCCACAAGATTCTAATAATGATGAATGAAACCAACCTCTGTGTTGATCAGATCCTTCTAAATACATTGAAGCAGGCCATTTTAAATCTTTTCTTTTTTCTAATACAAATGAATGGGTAGATCCACTATCAAACCAAACCTCAACTATATCGCTAAGTTTTTCAAAATCTTCTGCTTTATATTTACTTCCAAGAAATTTTTGTGGATCGTCAGAGAACCAACAATCTGATCCCTCTTTCTCATAAATTGTAGCAATATTATTAAATACTTCATCGTCAATTAAAATTTCATTTGTTTTTTTATTTACAAAAATTGGTAGTGGAACTCCCCAAACTCTTTGTCTTGAAACACACCAGTCAGGTCTGGTCTCTATCATTGATCTTAATCTTTCTTTTCCTTTGCTTGGGTAAAAATTTGTATCATCTATTGCTTTTAAGGCTTTGCTTCTTAGTTTATGACTTTCCATTGAAATAAACCATTGTGGTGTCGCTCTGTGGACTAACGGAGCTTTTGATCTCCAAGAATGTGGATAAGAATGAACTAACTCACTGTTTGATAAAAGTTTTTTTTGTTCTTTGAGTTTCTCAATTACGACAGGATTAGACTTAAAAATATGCATCCCTTCAAATAAAGCAACATTATTGGTGTATCTTCCATCTCCATCGACTGTTTCTATTGCTTTTATTCCATTATTTAGACATAGATTAAAATCATCTGGTCCATGACTTGGAGCACAATGAACAATACCAGTTCCTTGTTCAGTTGTCACAAAACGTGCTTCTAGCATAGGTATATCATAATCATAACCAAGACTGAAAAAAGGATGGTTACAAACTGTATCTTTGAAATCTTTACCTTTAAATTTCTTTAAATTTTTAAAATTTTTTATTTTACAATCTTTGATTACTGAATCTAGTAATGCCTCAGCAATAATAATCCTTTTGTTTTCAAACTCATTTTTATCATTAATTTCAATTAACAAATAATCTAAACTTTCGTTGTAAGCTAAAGCTTTATTTGCAGGGATAGTCCAAGGAGTAGTGGTCCAAATTACAACATCACAATTTTTTAAATCCTTAATATTGGATGATTTTACTGGAAAGCATGCATATATCGTATCTGATTTATGATCTTGATATTCTACCTCTGCATCTGCTAAAGCTGTTTTTTCTACAGTAGACCACAAGACTGGTTTAAAGCCTTTATAAAGACTTCCTTCTTTTAAAAACTTCCCAAGTTCTCTTACAATTTGAGCCTCAGCATCAAAACTCATTGTTGAATAATAATTTTCCCAATCACCAACAACACCCAATCTTTTAAATTGTTTTTTATGAACTTCGATCCATTTCTCCGCGAAAGCTCGACATTCTTTTCTAAATTCTACAATTGGAACTTCATTTTTATTTTTTTTATTTTTTTTATATTGTTCTTCTATTTTCCACTCAATAGGCAAACCATGGCAATCCCATCCTGGGACATAAACTGAGTCTTTTCCATTCATCTGATGAAACTTTATGATTATATCTTTCAAAATTTTGTTCAAAGCAGTGCCCATATGAATATTACCATTTGCATAAGGTGGCCCATCATGAAGAATAAATTTCTCTTTTCCTTTTCTATTATTTCTTAATTCTTGATAAAGATTCATTTTATTCCAGAGTTCTAATATCTGGGGCTCTTTTACAGGCAAGTTAGCTTTCATTGAAAAAGCTGTTTTAGGTAAATTTATTTGGGCTTTACTCATTTTGTTTTTTTTGCAATTAAAAGATCAATTTTAATCTGTTTTTTTAGTTGTTCTACATTTTTGAATTTTTTCTCTTTTCTGATAAACTTTAAAAATTCAATAGTTAAATACTTATTATATAAATTTCCAGAAAAATTAAATAAATGAACCTCTAATAATATTTTTTTTCCATTAAAAGTTGGTCGATATCCTAGATTAGCGATACCTTTAATATAATTTGAACTTTTTTGTATTTTAGCTTTTATAGCATATACACCTGGTTTAGCCAAAATATAGTCTTTAATATCTATGTTAGCAGTTGGGAAACCAATTTTTTTTCCTAATTGTTTTCCCTTTTGGACATTACCTATTATAGACCAATTTCTTTTTAAAAGTTTATTAGCTTCTTTCAATTTACCATTTTGTAAATATTTTCTTATTAAAGATGATGAAATTATTTTTTTCTTAATAAGTGATGGTTGCGGATTAACTATTCTGTAATTGTATTTTATTTCGTTTTTTATTAATTCTCTAACATTTCCTTCTCTTTTATTTCCAAATTTAAAATTATTACTAACAAAAATAAATTTTGGTTTTAGTTTTTTTCCTATTATTTCTTTAATAAAAGTTATTGACTTTGTTTTTGAAAAAGTTTTATCAAATTTTTTTGTAATGATAAAATCTACCTTGAGCTTATTTAAATGATTTATTTTTTGATGCAAATTAGATATTCTAAAGTTTTTTATTTTATCATTAAAATACATTTTTGGCATTGGTTCAAAAGTTAAAACACCAATGCTTAAAAAGTTTTTCTTTTTATAAATTTTTGCAATATTAAATAGTTTTTGATGACCTTTATGGAGTCCATCAAAATTTCCAATTAATATTATTGATTTTTTGTGTTGATTTAAGATTTTAAAATTATTGTATAATTTTACCATTTTAATTCTGATTGAATATAATTACAAATTGCTTCATATGATTTCGAAGTTTTTTCAATACCCATTTCTTTTATTTCATCTTTATGAATAC
>CABXBX010000002.1 GCA_902510495.1 uncultured Pelagibacteraceae bacterium | reverse complement strand
GAACTTTTCACTTCATCTAAAAATTTTTTTGCTGACTTTTTATTTTGAGTAATAATACAGTCTGTATGCATAGTTCCATATTTATTTATATGATTTATTGCTTCATCAATATTCTTTACACATTTAATTGAGACAGTTGGAGCCAAATATTCTTTTGACCAATCTTTAATCGAAGCTTTTTTGATTTTTCTATAATAAGACTTTCTTATTTTATTATCACCGATAATTTTGCAGCCATTATCCTCTAGATCTTTAATAATTTGATTACCAATTTTTTTGATTATTTTTTCATGTAATAGAATCGTTTCTGTTGCACCACAAATTGCTGTGTTTCTCAATTTTGCATTATGAATAATTTTCTTTGCGATTTGAGGATTTGCATCTTTATCAACATAAGAATGACAGATACCCTCTAAATGACCAATAATTGGAACCGTTGAAAGATCTTGAACTTTTTTAACTAATTCTTTTCCTCCTCTTGGTATGATTACATCTATTGATTTATTTATATTAGATAATAACAAATCAACCACTTTTCTGTTTTTAATATTTATAAATTGAACATAATTTACATCTGCATTGTTTTTTTGTAAGGATTTTCTAAATAACTTTGAAAGAATAAGATTGGTATAAAATGCTTCAGAGCCGCCTTTTAATATTACTGTATTTCCAGATTTAAAACATAGAGCAGCTACATCTGATGTAACATTAGGTCTACTTTCATATATTACACCTATTACACCAATAGGTATTGATATTTTTGAAATACTTAAACCATTTGGTCTTTTCCACTTTTCGAGAACTCTGTTAGTAGGATCTTTTAATTTAGCTATTTTTTTAATTGAATTAATTATACCTGAAATTTTTTTATCATCTAAAATAAGTCTTTGTATTAAGTTATTTTTTATTTTTCTTTTATAAGCATTTTTAATATCTTTTTTATTTTGATTGATAATCGATTTTCTATTTTTATTTACTATTTGATAATAGTCTTTTAAGATTTTATCCTTTTTTTTTGAGCTCAATTTGTTAGTAAAAGCTTTTTTTGATTTTGTACCAATATTTATTAATAAATTTTTCATTAAATTGTTACCATATCATCTTTATGTACCACTTCAGATTTTGAAATATAGCCTAGTATTTTTTCTATTTCCTTTGAGTGACACCCTAAAATTTTAACTATTTCGTCAGATGAAAAAGAACTTAAACCACGGGCAAATTCATTATTTTTAATATCTATAATTTTTATGTGATCTCCTTTATTAAATTTTCCCGATACTTTTTTGATTCCAGCAGCTAATAAACTTTTTCCATTTATGAGAGCTTTTTTGGCACCATCATCAATAGTTAGTTCTCCTTTCGGTGAAACAGAACTAATTATCCATTTTTTTCTTGCATCTAGCTTTGATATTTTCGAGACAAACAAAGTACAATTATTATTTTTTTCAATTCGATTAATAGGATTTAGATATAATCCATTAGCAATAATCATATTGCAACCAGCTAAATTACAAATTTTCGCCGCTTCAATTTTAGTATTCATGCCGCCTTTCCCAAACTCCGTTACACCCTTAATGTAGATATCTTTAATTTCATTTTCTATATGTTCTATTTTCTTAATTAATTGAGCATCTTTAAATATCTTTGGATTTTTTGTGAAAAGTCCATCTACATCAGATAACAAAATTAAAGTATCAGCATTTGTTATTTGAGCTACTCGCGATGCTAATCTATCATTATCACCGTACTTAATTTCTGAGGTAGCAATGGTATCGTTTTCATTTACAACTGGTATGTAGTCAAGATCAAATAGATTTTCAAAAGTTCTTTTTGCATTTATTGATCTTCTTCTTTCTTCGGTATCCTCTAAAGTTAACAAGATTTGGGATATATTTAATCCAATTTTTGAAAATATTTGAGAGAATAAATTCATTAATTCTATTTGACCCACAGATGCTATTGCTTGACTTTTATCTAGTTTTAAATTTGCCTTCTTATAGTTCATCTTTTTGCAACCAAGAGCTATAGCACCAGAACTTACAATGATTACTTTCTTATTTTTTGACTTTAATTTTTTTATATCTTTAGCAAAACTTAATAACCATTTTTTTCTAATTTTCCTTGTATTATCAACAAGTAAAGATGAACCGATTTTTATTACGACTACTTTTGAATTTTTAAGATGCATAAGATATTAATTTTGCTTTAATTTTAGATATGGTTTTTTTTTCTAATGTAGACATAGTAATAACCTCAGATTTTGTATTTTGTGAAAAATTCTTAACTATTTCTTTTTCTCTTTTTTTATCAATTAAATCTGTCTTATTTAAAATTATTAGCTCTTTTTTTTCAGAGAGTTTAGAACTGTAATTTTTTAATTCCTTTTTAACTTGATTATAACTTTTTTTGATATCATCGTTAGTTATATCGATCATATGCAAAAGAGATTTACATCTTTCAACATGTTTCAAAAACTGTGTTCCAAGACCTGTGCCCTTGTGAGCTCCCTCTATTAAACCAGGGATATCTGCCATAGTAATTTCTTTGTCATCATAACTTGCTACACCTAAATTAGGATTTAAAGTCGTAAATTGATAATTTGCAATTTTAGGATTTGCATTAGTCATTGCTGCCAGCAAACTTGATTTACCTGCATTTGGTAACCCAATTATTCCAATATCAGCAATTGTTTTAAGTTGAAGCCAAATAGTAAATTCTTCCCCAAGAGTGCCTTTGGTAAATTTTTTTGGAGCTCGGTTGGTCGAACTTTTAAATCTGGTATTTCCAAGTCCACCTTTCCCACCAGTGGCTGCTACAAATTCTTCTCCAATTTTAACGAAATCATAAATTAGTGTTTTATTGTCTTCTTCAAAAACTTGAGTTCCTAATGGAACTTTAAGAATTAAATCATCCCCTCTTTTACCCGTTCGATTTTGCCCAGAACCATTATCTCCTCTTTTTGCCTTATGATGTTGTAGATATCTATAATCTATTAAAGTGTTAAGGTTTCTCTCAGCCTTTAATACGACCGAACCACCATTTCCACCATCACCACCGTCTGGACCACCATATTCAATAAATTTTTCCCTTCTAAAACTTGGAGATCCATCTCCACCATTTCCAGCTTTAATATAAATTTTTACTTGATCTAAGAATTTCATAATACAACGCTAATATTAAGTTGTACTATTAATTGGGTTTTACTGAAACAAAAGTTCTATCTGATTTAGTTTTTTTAAAAACTACCTTACCTTTTACCACTGAAAAGATTGAGTGGTCTTTTCCCATACCAACATTTTCACCAGGAAATATCTTAGTACCTCTTTGTCTAACAATTATATTGCCAGGTATTACAGTTTCCCCACCGTATTTTTTCACACCAAGTCGTCTTCCAGCACTATCTCGTCCGTTTCTTGATGATCCACCTGCTTTTTTTGTTGCCATAACTTATTCCTATTATTTACTCATTTCCTTCTTAGATGTTTCTTTTTTTGAAGGTTTTGAGATTTTTTCAGCTTCAGATAAAACTTTACCGTCTTTTGAAAAAATTTTATTAATTCTTATCATTGAATACTCTTGTCTATGACCATTTTTTCTTCTTGAATTTTGTCTTCTTCTTTTTTTAAAAATTAAAACTGTTCTATTTTTACTATTTTTTATTAAATTTGCTTCTACCTTTGCACCTTGAACAACTGGTGAGCCAATCTCAATTACTTTGTTATCACCGTAAGCTAAAATCTCATTAAATTCTATTTTAGTATCATCTTTAGAGCCGGGTAGTTTTTCAATCTTTAAGATTTCACCAGACTTTACCTTATATTGTTTTCCACCTGTTTGTATAACTGCGTATGACATAATATTTGAGTAATTTTAATTATCGCAATATAGTCTGAGCTGTTCTTTAGTCAAGCCTATAAACTAGAAATTATCCTTTAAATCTCTTAATTTTGAAAAACTTTCTAGATCATTTGCTTTTAGAAATAAATTGCATTCTAATTCATCATTTAAAATGCTTGGAATAGTAGGCAGATTATTTTTAATTTTCTCATTAATTTCTATAATTTTTTCTTTAAGTTTTAGATTGTTAGGATCTTCAGCTATACAAAAATTTGAATTTTGTAGCGTATATTCATGACCACAATATATTTTTGTATCTTTTGGAAGTCTTTTAATCTTTTTTAAAGAATTAAACATTTGTTCATATGTGCCTTCAAAAATTCTACCACAACCTAGAGAAAATAAAGTATCACCAGTAAAAATTTTTTTTTCTTTAAAAAAATGAAAAGCAATATGACCGGTAGTATGACCCGGAATATGATAAATTTTAGCTTCAAAATTATTCTTTTTCCAAATTTGATTATCCTCAAGAAAAATATCAATTTCTGGAATACGATCTTTATCTCCTTTAAAACCAATCACTTCACAATTATATTTTTGTTTTAATTCAAGATTTCCACCTACATGATCGTAATGATGATGAGTATTGAGAATATATTTTAGATTTATTTTTTTATTTTTAAGAAAATTAATTATAGGTTTTGCTTCACTTGGGTCGACAACACAAGCTATTTGCTCTATTTCATCAATAATTAAATAACTATAGTTATCTTGAAGACATTTAATTATTTCGATTTTCATTTATTTCTCAATTAAAAAAATACCAAGTTCTCCAAATAAATTTTTAAAAAATAAATTAGAGCTATTTATATTTGAAACATTTTTATTTATTAACGCTAAAGATTTAAAAATCTTGAAATTGATAATTTTTGAAAATTTTACAAAGTCTTTAATAGTACACATATGAATATTTGGTGTGTTATACCAATTATTAGGCAGTGAATTTGTAATTGGCATTGTTCCTTTAATTAATAAATTCAGTCTCACCTTCCAATGTCCAAAATTTGGAATTGTGACAATAGCTTTTTTTCCAACTCTTAAAAGTTCCTTTATTACAATTTCAGGATTTATAAATGCTTGTAAAGTTTGACCAAGAACAACATAGTCGAAAGAGTCATTTGGAAATTGTTTCAAATCAAATTCAGCATTTCCTTCGATAACTGTTAATCCTTTTGAAATACAGATTTGAACTTTTTCTTTTGAAATTTCAATTCCTCTTATATCTACATTTTTATCAATTTTTAATAATTCCATTAAAGTTCCATCATCGCATCCAACATCCAAAACTCTTGAATTTTTTTCAATTATATTCGTAATTATTTTATATTCAGTTTTCATAATTATTTTTCATTATAGGATTTATCTAAAAAATTTTTAAGTGCTTTCAAAAAATCTGGAACATCTAGTAAAAAAGAATCATGCCCCTTATCGGATTCTATTTCAACAAAACCTACATTTACTCCAATTGCATTTAGGGCAATTACAATATCTTTATTTTCTTGTGTTGGGTAAAGCCAATCAGAAGTAAAAGATATTATAAAAAATTTTGCTTTTGTATTTTTAAAAGCATTAGATAAATTACCATTGTATTGTTTGACTAGATCAAAATAATCCATCGCTCTAGTAATATAAAGATAACTATTAGCGTCAAATCTATCCACAAAAACTGAACCTTGATATCTTAAATAACTCTCTATTTGAAAATCAGCATCAAAACCAAATTTAAGATCATCTCTTTCTTGTAATTTTCTTCCAAATTTTTCTTGAAGACCTTTTTTAGATAAATAAGTAATATGTGCAGCCATTCTAGCAACAGCCAATCCTTTATCAGGAACAGTATTATTTAAATTATATTTTCCATCTAACCAATTATGATCAGCTGCAATGGCTTGTCTGCCAAGTTCATTAAAAGCAATATTTTGAGCTGAATGACTAGATGTACAAGCAATAGGTATTGCAGTTTTTGCTTTATCAGGAAAATTACTAATAAATTGCAAAACTTGCATTCCACCCATAGAACCTCCAATAACAGCAAAAAGTTTATTAATTCCAAAAAAATCTAACAAATTTATTTGAGCGTTAACCATGTCATTTATAGTAATAACAGGAAAATCAGTTCCATATATTTTTTTTGTTTTTGGATTTTCGTGACTAGGTCCAAAAGATCCCATGCATCCACCAATTACATTTGCACAAATTACAAAATATTTATTAGTATCAATAGACTTATTTGGACCAACAGCATAAGACCACCAACCATCTTTTTTAGTTATTGGATTTATACCTGTTACAAATTGATCTCCAGTTAACGCATGAAAGACTAGAATAGCATTATCCTTATTCTCATTTAATGAACCATAAGTTTCATAAGCTAATGGAAAGTCATTGATAGTTTGACCACAGTCAAGTTTAAGTGGTTTTTCTATAATTAATGTTTTTATATTTTCTCTAATATTCATAATTAAACCCTGAGATTTGAATTGAGAGAAAAAAAACTTTTTTAGCGGTTTTTTTAAAGCGCTCGCAATTCAGTTAAATCAGCGCATAAATTTTGTACTAGAAGTTATTTAGTATGTCAATTTTTAAAATATTTACACTTATAGTGTATAAAAAAATGTTATTTTATTTATAAAGAGCATAAAAATCAAAAAGATGACAAATGTAAGATTTAAAAAATTTGATATAGAGGCTTATAAACCTGGAAAATCTAGTATTAAGAAATTAAGGAATATAATAAAGCTTTCTGCAAACGAATCCGCTTTGGGAATTAGTACAAAGGTAAAAAAAATAATATCTAATAAAAATTTGAATTTTTCTAGATATCCAGATGGAAAGTCAAAAGCATTAAGAATACAAATATCTAAGAAATTCAAATGTGATAGGGAAAGAATTATTTGTGGTGCTGGATCTGATGAAGTTATCCAGATGTTATGTCAATTATTTTTGAAACCAAAAGATGAAGTAATTGTTCCACAATTTAGTTTTTTAATGTACAGAATTTATGCAAAAATAGTTGGTGCAAATGTAATTTTTGCTAAAGAAAAAAAATTTAAAGTTTCATTAAATGAAATAATAAAAAAAGTTTCTAAAAAAACAAAAATTGTTTTTTTAGCTAATCCAAATAATCCAACAGGGACTTATCTAACAAGAAGTGAATTGCTAGAATTAAGAAAAAGATTAAGAAAAGATATTTTGCTGGTAGTAGATGACGCTTATGCTGAATATATGAAAAATATAGATTATAAATCAGGATTAGACTTATTTAAAAATAAAAAGAATGTTTTTATATTAAGAACATTTTCAAAAATTTACGGATTATCATCTTTGAGAATAGGATGGGGTTATGGAGCAAAAAAAATTATAAATGCTCTTAATATTATAAAACCTCCATTCAATGTAAATGAAGTTGCACAAAAAGCAGCTAGAGAATCGCTTAAAGACAATAAATTTATATCTCGTTCTATTAAACATAATTTTATTTATGCAACAAAATTGAAATTTTTTTTAAAAAAGTATGATATCAATTCAAATAAAGTATCTGCTAATTTTTTATTATTAGACTTTGTGAAATGTAAATTTAAAGCTAAATACTTTTACGAAAAATTAAAGAAAAAAGGAATTATATTAAGATCTACCGAAGATGGTTATAAGATAAAAAATATGTTGCGATTAACTGTTGGATCAAAAAATGATAATATTAAATTTATGAAAGCTGTAGAAAGTATTTTTAATAAATGAAAAATATATTATTAATTGGCTGTGGTTTGTTAGGTTCTTCTTTATTAAGAGGAATTTCAAAAAAAAAAATAGCAAAAAAAATTTTTGTTTACGAAAAATCAAAAAAAAATATAGAAAAAATAAAAAAATATAAATTACCCGGTATTATTGTAAAAAAATTAAGTGATGCTGTAACAGAGTCAGATTTAATTATTTTTTGTACACCCATGAGTGAATACAAAAAAATGATTTTAAAGATAAATAAACATCTTACTCCAAAGCACATCATTACAGATCTTGGTTCATCAAAATTAAAATCTAAGGAAGTTGTTAAAAAAAATTTAAAAAAGAATATTTTTTGGACATCAAGTCATCCAATAGCTGGGTCTGAAGTAAGCGGCCCAGAACATGGAAGAGAAGACTTGTTTGAAAATAAGTGGAGTGTTTTGATTAAAGATAAAGAAACTAATTTAAAACATTTAAAATTTTTGAATTCATTCTGGAAAAAAATGGGTTCCAAAGTAGTAATTATGAATTCTGAAAAACATGATAAAATTTTTTCGATGACAAGTCATCTTCCACATTTGATTGCTTATAACTTAGTTAAATCAGCTCAAGATTTTGAAAAAAAACAAAAATATGATCTCATCAAATACAGTGCAGGTGGATTAAGAGATTTTTCAAGAATAGCTGCATCCAATGAAATCATGTGGAGAGATATTTTTTTTGATAATAAAATCAATGTCTCAAGAGCTATAGACATATTTATTCAAAATTTGAATTCTTTTAAAAAAGATATTAATTCAAATAATAATAAATCCATTCTTAAAAAATTAATTCAAACAAAAAAAGTAAGAACTAAAATCATCAAATTAAAATATGATATTGATAAACCTGATTTTGGAAGGGATTAATAATTTTTTATATTACTCACTTTTTTAACAACTAAATTTGCAGTTTTATAAATCAAATTGATAGTAAGTTTTGTTGACATTATTATTACTTTTTTCCTAGGGCCATAGGCATGGATGAATTTTAGATTATTTAAACACATACCGACATGACCTTTCCAAAAAATAATGTCTCCTTTAACTAATTTTTTTTTATTTTTTTTTTTACAAAATTTAATTTGATCTTTAGAGTCTCTAGGAAAAAAAATCCTATTATAATAAAAATAAATCTGTATTAAAGCTGAACAATCAATACCATCACTGGTTTTTCCACCCCATAAATATCTACTATTCAAAAATAATTTGAGAATTTTTATAAAATTTTTTTCTTGATGAAAAATTGTTTTAATATCACTTTTTTTTATCCATTGATTTTTTTCAAATTGTATAAAATTTTTGCTACTATTTAAAACTGACACTCCTGATCCAAAATATAAATATTTTTTGGACGGTAAAAATCTATTATTTTTTTTTATAAATATTTTAGATTTAAATTTGAATATCTTAAATTTTGGTTTAAATTTATTATAAAAATTATCTTTTTTAATAAAACCAATATAATTATCATAATTTGTTCTTATTTTTACCCAGCCTTTTTTTTTATTTAAGATTTTGAATTTTTCTCCATATAGAATTTGAGACATAACTTCAGATTTCGAAGATGGTTTAGAATAAATATTTGCTAAAGAAGAACTAAAAAAATTACTTTTCATAAATTTTTATCTTATTCTTTAAAATCCATAATATTATTAATGAAGGAACAACCATCAGAGCAGTTAAAATAAAAAATATTCCCCAATCTCCATTTAGCCAATCAACAAGGGCTCCAGAGGAAGAAGCTAATGTGGTTCGTCCTGCAGTGCCTATAGATGCCAAAAGAGCATATTGAGTTGCTGTATATGTTCTATCAACTAACAATGAAATAAATGCTACAAATGCAACAGTTGCAAATGCAGCTGCGATGTCATCAAAAATTACTGCAACAGCAAAAAGTAATTCAGATTTATCACTCCAGGCCAAGATACTAAATAAAAGATTAGTACTTGCCATTAGTATGCCAGCTAAAAACATTGCTTTAATAACCCCAGATCTAATCACAAAAAGACCTCCTAAAAGTGTAAAAATAACTGTAGTTATCCACCCTAAAGTTTTAGAATAAATTGCAATATCTGACTTGCTGAAACCTATTTCTTTATAAAATATAATAGACATACGACCTAAAAAAGCTTCTCCAACTTTAAATAAAAAAACAAATCCTAAAATTCCAAGTGCTATTTGAAGGCCATTTTTTTTAAAAAAACTAACTATAGGACCGCTAACAGTTCCACTTATCCAGGTTACAGTTTGTGTAAAAATATTTAATTTATTGAATTTACTAGAGATAAATTTGTCATTCTCATTTTGTATTTCTTGCCTTGTTAAGTCATTTTTTTCATGAACAAACATCAGACCAATATTCATTAAAATAATTAGAATACCTAAAATCAAAAAGGTTAGCTGCCAGTAGTTTTGAAAACCTGCATTTTCTAAAAATTCTGCTGAAAATAAAGATAGCACTCCTCCTAATTTATATCCACTCCACCACCCAACAACTGCCATTGCAGCCCCAGCTGCCATTGATCTGCTTTCATTTTCTCCAATTTGCTCAATCCTTAAAGCATCAACTGTTATATCTTGAGTTGCGGATGCTATTGCAATCATTAAACCTACAGAAATAACTAAGGCTAAATTTTCTGATGGATCAATTACACTCCATAAAAAAAGTGAAATTAAAATTAATAATTGCATTAGAACAATCCAGCCTCTTCTATGACCAATTTTTTTGGTTAAGTAAGGAATTTGAATTCGATCTATAAGAGGAGCCCAGAGATAATTAAATGCATATACAGCAAATATAAGTCCTGCCCAACCAACAGTAGATCTACTCAATCCATCTTCTTTTAACCACAAACTAAGACTGCTACCGATTAGTACCCAAGGGAAACCTGAAATTGCACCAAGTAATGCTATCTTCAACATTCTTTTATCAAAATAAACTGAAAACGTTTCTGATAAAGATTGTTTTTTAATTTCTATCATTCTTAATTTCTCCAAAATGAGGGTAAAAATAATACAAGAATAGCGAAAAGTTCAAGTCTTCCTAAAATCATTCCAACAGTTAAAATCCATTTTGAAACATCAGGTAATGAAGAAAAGTTTCCATTAGGCCCAATTATTGACCCAAGACCCGGTCCTACATTTGATATTGAAGTTGCTGCACCTGAAATTGAAGTAAGGAAGTCGAGTCCGCTTAAAGATAATAAAGCTGATAATAAAAAAAATATTACTAAATACATGTAAATGAACGATATTATTGAAGCTATAAATTTATTATCAATTGGATTTTTATCATACTTTAAAACAAAAATTCCTTTGGGGTAGATAATTTTTTTTAGTTGATTTGTTATAAATGAATAAAGGATTTGAACACGAAATATCTTTATTCCACATGTTGTTGAGCCTGCACAACCTCCAATGAACATCAAACCTAAAAATAAAACCAAAGGGAAACTTCCCCAACTATCAAATTGATCATTCACATATCCAGTCCCTGTCAAAATAGAGATAATATTAAATAGGATAGATCTAAGACTAAATGAATCTGAGTCTTTTATAGCAAGATATGCGGATAAAATTATAATCGACATTAATATAATTTTTAGAAAACTTTTAATTTGAATATCTGAGGCGAAAATAGATTTATTTCCACTGAGAAATTTTATATAAACTATAAATGGTATACTACCTAAAACTATAAATATCATAGCCGAAGTTTCTATTGCCAGACTATCAAAAAAACCAATAGATTGATTATAATTAGAGAATCCCCCGGTAGCTACCGTGGTCATTGAATGTGTAATACTATCAAAAATATTCATCCCAAATATATTATAAGTAATTGCACAAAGTGTGGTCAATCCAGTATAAATATAAATCAATCTCAATGCTATTTCTTTCGATTTAGGAAGAATTTTTTCAGAAGAATCATTATTTGATATTTTAAAAAGTTGCATTCCTCCAACATTCATTATTGGCATCAATGTAATCGCCATTACAATTATTCCTATACCTCCCAACCATTGAAGAATAGCTCTCCATAACAATATACCTTTTGGCATATTTTCTAAATTTGAAATAATAGTTGAGCCGGTGGTTGTTATACCTGACATACTTTCAAAGAAGGCGTTTGTTAACGAAAACTCCTGATTAGAAAATATAAAAGGAAGAGAACCAAAAATAGCTATACTTAACCATGACAATGCAGTTAATAAAAATGCTTGTTGTAAATTAAGTTTTTTTTCGTGGTCTAAATTTGATAAAAAAAATAAAGTACCAAAAACAATCGTTATGATTGAAGCTCCAAAAAAAGATGAGTCTAGCTGTCCATAAATAAATTGAGCTATAATAGGAACAAGCATAAAAATACCTAGAATTATTTGAAGAATTCCAAGAGTAAAAAAAACTGTTTTATAATTAGACATTTTGAAAGAACATTATTTTATGGTAAATAAATTTCAACTCTATAAGAATTAAGTTGTTCGTAAATTTAAGATTTTATTTGAATAATTCATGATTAAAAAAGAAAATTTAGAAAAAACAAGCTCTTGGCCATTTGTTGAGGCAAAAAAAATGCTAAGAGAAAGAAAATCGTTTATAGAGAAAAAAGGTAAAATAACTTTACAAACAGGTTATGGACCAAGTGGCCTGCCTCATATAGGAACATTTGGAGAAGTTGCAAGAACTTCAATGATGGTTAATGCCTTAAAACAATTAACAGATCTTCCAACTGAAATCATTACATTTTCAGATGATATGGATGGTCTGAGAAAAGTGCCAGATAATGTTCCAAAAAAAGAATTATTAGAAAAAAATTTACACAAGCCACTTACACAAGTTCCAGATCCTTTTGAAAAATATGATAGTTTTGGTCAACATAATAACGAGAGATTAAAAAATTTTTTAGATAATTTTAATTTCAAGTATAGTTTTAAAAGTTCAACTGAGCTTTATAAATCGGGTAATTTTAATTCAACTCTTCAAATAATCTTAGAAAACTATAATGGAATAATGAAAATTATTTTACCTACTTTAGGCAAAGAACGACAAAAAACTTATAGCCCATTCTTACCAATTTGTCCTGATACGGGCCACGTTTTAGAAATTCCTGTAAAAGATATTAATAAACAAAAATCAACAATTGTATTTGATAACAAAGGAAGAGACTTAGAGGCAAGTATTTTAGATGGACATTGCAAACTACAGTGGAAAGTAGATTGGGCTATGAGATGGTATGCTTTAGATGTAGATTTTGAAATGTATGGTAAAGATTTAATTGAGAGCGCAATACTATCTACTAAAATTATTAAATTAATTGGAAAAACAAATCCATCAGGTTTTGCATATGAACTTTTTTTAGATGAAAAAGGTGAAAAAATTTCAAAATCAAAAGGAAATGGTATTACCATAGAACAATGGTTAGATTATGCATCTCCTGAAAGTTTATCGTTATACATGTATCAAAATCCAAAAAGGGCAAAAAAACTTTATAATGAAATAGTTCCTAAAGCTGTTGATGAATATCTAGAATTTATTGAGAAAGCCAAAACTCAAGATGAATTACAATTGTTAATGAATCCTGTATGGCATGTTCATAATGGTGAGGTCCCAGACGAGAAAATGATAATGTCATTTTCAATGTTATTAAATCTTGTTGAAACAAGTAACGCTGGCAACAAAGAACTTTTGTGGAAATTTGTGAAAAAATACAAAAAAGATTTATTAGAAAAAGATTATCCAATTTTTGATAAATTAATTGAATATGCAATTAAATATTTTAACGATGTAATAAAAATAAAAAAACAATATAAAACTCCAAATCAAGAAGAAAAAAAAGCATTGGAAGCACTAGTAAAAACATTAGAAACATGTGACGACAATATGTCTCCAGAGGATATTCAAACATTGATTTATTCAACAGGGAAGAAAAATGGATATTCTGAAAATCTAAGAGAATGGTTTAAATTAATTTATGAAGTCGTATTTGGGGAGGAAAATGGGCCCCGAATGGGTTTTTTTATAAGTTTTTTTGGTGTTCAAGAAACTAAAGATCTTATAAAAAATAAAATTAAATAATGTTTTCAAATTTAAGATCTTTAATTTTTAAATTAGATCCTGAGACAGCTCATGGTTTAGCTATTAAGTCCTTAAAATTTAATTTTGCACCTAATGTCTTAAATAAAGATAAAAATGATCCTTTATTTCAAACAAAATTATTTGATAAAAATTTAGAAAACCCCATTGGTATAGCAGCTGGTTTTGATAAAAATGCTGAGGTATATAATTCTTTATTTAAACTTGGGTTTGGTTTTGTAGAGGTTGGTACAGTTACACCATTTAAACAGTATGGAAATCCTAAACCTAGAGTATTTAGATTAGTTGAAGATGAGGCTTTAATAAATCGATTGGGTTTTAACAATTTAGGTGCAAAAAATATTTTTGATAGAATTTCATCTAATAAGCAAATTGGCTTGTTAGGAGTAAACATAGGTCCAAATAAAGATACAAACGATAGACTTAATGACTATATTGAGTGTCTTAAAACTTTTTACAAAGTTGCAGATTACATTACAATTAATATTTCCTCACCTAATACTGAAGATCTAAGAAAGTTTCACAATCAAAAAAAACTAGATGAATTATTGAATGCAATTAACAATGAAAAGAATAAGCTAAGTTCAAAAATTCCTATTGTTGTAAAAGTTTCACCAGATATTAATGAAAAAGAAATAACTAATATTTCTGATGTTCTTTTGAGTAATAATATTGAGGCAATAATAATCTCGAATACATCAGACTCAACTAGAGAAAACTTAAGTGATATTCAAGGACATCAAAAAGGTGGTTTATCTGGCAAACCAATTGAAGAGAAATCTACAGATTTGATTAATAAATTTTATAGAATTCTTGGGGATAAAATTAAGATTATAGGAGTTGGAGGGGTAGATTCAGGAATAAGCGCTTATAAAAAATTTTTGGCTGGTGCTAGTTATGTTCAGCTTTACACTGGAATGGTTTATAGAGGTCCAAATATTGTAAACTTGATTAAAAAAGAGCTTAAGGAATTGTTAATAAAAGATGGTGTTAAAAATTTTAGTGAAATAATAGGAAAAAAAACATCATCTTAAATCATATAAACTTGACGCAATCATTATCTCACTTTATATAGACGTTGTTATTATGTCAAAAAAATGTGAACTTACCGGTAAAATACCTCTTAAGGGTCATAATGTTAGTCACGCTAATAATAAGACTAAAAGAAGATTTTTACCCAATTTAAAGAAAGTTAAATTTACAAGTGAGGTTCTCAAAAGAAGTTTGAAATTAACGGTTAGTAATGCAGGGGTAAGATCTGTAGATAAAAAGGGTAGTTTTGATGAATTTTTAAAAACGGTTAAAAATAAAAATTTATCCTCTAGATTAAAAAAATTAAAAAAGAATTTACTAATAAAATCTCCTTTTCAAAAAAAACCAGTACAATCTAAATCAGCTTAATGAATAAATCCTTTTTTATTCTCTCATTTTTGATGGGAGTTGTAGTCTTGTCTTCGAATTATCTAGTTCAATTTCCTATAAATTATTATGGTTTAAGTGAAATTCTCACTTATGGTGCTTTTAGTTATCCAATAGCTTTTTTAATAACAGATTTAGCGAACAGATCTTTTGGTAAAAATGTTGCGAGAAAAATAGTATATTTTGGTTTTTTTTTAGGAATAGGATTTACAGTATTATTTTCTACAGATTTTGCTGACTATATTTCTATTAGAATTGCAATTGGTTCTGGATTTGCTTTTTTAGTTGCCCAACTTCTAGATGTTCAAATTTTTGATAAACTAAGAAAAAAAGAATGGTTTATTGCACCTCTTACCTCTTCAATTTTTGGATCAACTGTTGACACATTTTTATTTTTTTCAATTGCATTTTATGCAACAGGAGTACCTTGGTTGACGTTGTCTTTAGGTGATCTTGCGGTTAAAGTAGCTGTCGCATTAGTAATGTTAATTCCTTTCAGATTACTATTAAAAACATTTAAACCAATATAAATTTAGTATAAATATTTATAGGTTAGTATTTTATAGGCTAGTTTTGCTACTAAAAAATTATATGAATTAAAACCTTTAATTGGTGCTAATTCATTTATATCTGCACCAACAATATTTGAATTTTTTGCAGCTATCTTAATTATGTTCAATGTTTCATCCCATAATAAACCACCAGGTTCTGGGGTTCCTGTTGCTGGCATAATACTTGAGTCAAGGCCATCGACATCAAAAGTTAAATAAACTGTTTTATTTTTAATTAATTTTTGAAATTTTTTTAAATTCCATCGAGCCTTATCTTTTGCCCAAAAAATATTTATTCTAGATTTATTTTTCTCTAAAAACGGGATTTCACTTTTTGAAATATTTCTAATTCCAAAAGAAATTATTGATACATTATTATGATCTAAACATCTTCGTATTGCTGATGCATGTGAAAATTTTTCACCATTATAACTATCTCTTAGATCGGCATGTGCATCAAAGTGTAAAAGGCATATTTTTTTATGTTTTTTGACGAATGGTTCGATACAGCCTGGTGTAATTGAATGTTCTCCACCAAATGTCATTGGAAAAAGGTTTTTGTCTAAAATCTCTTTATTGACTAAGGCTATTTTTTTTAGCGCTTTATTGATATTCTTGTCAATCTTAAAAGGTTTTAAAGTTTTTATTCCAATTTTTTTGTATGGTTCACAATTTAATTCCTCATCATATAATTCAACTTGATGGGATGCTTTAATTATTTCTTTAGGACCATTTTTTGTTCCACCCCCATAACTTACAGTTTTCTCTAAACCAAAAGGTACAATTACAACTTTTTCTTTAAAACTGAATTTATTATCTATCCCCAGAAAACCGTTTTTATTTGAAAGATATTTCAATTTTTATCCAAAAATTTTTGTAAAGTTTTTTCTATCTCTATTTTTCCATTCGCCTTTATGATAAGCATCACTAGCAATTAAAGGTAATACGCTAGTCGCTTCTGCAAATACCATTTGTTCTTTTGTTACATCAACCTTACCCCATGAACTAGCTTCCTTTAATGTAGAGCTACTACATGCACCATCTCTTGAATCTGCAACAGTAATTTGAATTGCATATTTATGCATTTCAACTTCTTTGCCCAAAAGTTCAGCACATATTACAGTATCTTGAATAAAATTTTTTGGAACACCACCACCAATCATAAACAATCCTGAGCCTCTTGATTTAATTTTTATTTCAGTCAATTCTCTAAATTCTTTAATTGAGTCTATAGTAATATGATTTTTTGGATTTTTTTCTTGATGTATAACTAAACCAAATCCCGCGCTCGAGTCTGTAAATGCAGGACAAAATATTGGAACATTATTATCATATGCAGTTTCAATAAGAGAATCTTTTTTAACAGAGTTTTTTTTTAAATATTTTCCGATTTCATGAATAAATTCTCTTGAAGTATAACTTCTGGGTTCCAAAGTATCTGCTATTTCACAAATTTTCTTATCACAAATCTGCAATTCATCTTCATCAATATACGTATCGTATATTCTATCAATGTAATTTTTTCTAAGCTCTGTATCATCTTGAAATTGAGATCCTTGATAATGTTTGAAACCTAAAGCTTCAAAAAAATCCATGTCAATTATCGATGCACCAGTAGCAACTATCGCATCCACCATGTTATATTTAACAAGATCTTTATAAATATTCATACATCCTGCAGCAGAAGTAGAACCTGCTAAAGTTAAAAAAATTGTACAATCTTTGTCTTTAAGCATTTCATTGTAAATATTAGCTGCGTTTGCAGTCTCTCTTGAAACAAAAGACATTTTTTCCATAGAAGAAATAATCTTTCTTGAATCAAAAGAAGTAATGTCTATGTGTTCGACAGGTTTTTTTAGAAAATCTTTTTTACTATTATGACCTAAATTTTTATCTTTTGACATTAAGCAACCAAAGTAGCTTTATTAATGTCTTTACCATAAAGGCTCATTATTGGACTATCTTCCACTTCATAAATTTCATCAGAATAGAACCCATTAAATTGAGTTCTAAATGTCAAACCATAAGATCCTAACTGACCAAGTTCAATATAATCATTTTCTTTAATATTGTTTGGTAGAAGAAAAGGACCTTTCATATAATCCATGCTATCACATGTTGGTCCATAAAAATCAAATGCAGTTAATTTTTTTGAAATAATTTTATTTGAATTATCTTTTATCATTTTAGATGGAAAAACAATATTTGGAGTCCCTGCATCAAATAGTGTGCCATAGGTTCCATCATTAATATAAAGTTTTTGTTTTTTTCTTAAATTCACCCTTACTATTGTTGAACCACTTTCTGCAACTAATGCTCTACCAGGTTCACAAATTATTTCAGGTAAATTAATTTTTAAATTTTCTAAACCTTTTTTATTTCATCAAAATAACTATCCAATGAGGGGGGAACTAGATCTGGATAGATAGTTGGGAAACCCCCACCTATATTTATATAATCTGGAATAATCTTTGTTTTTTTAATAATATTAGCAATTTCTGTAATTCCTTTCGCATATGAAATAGGATGCATACATTGTGAGCCAACATGAAAACTTAAGCCTATTTTTTTTGAATGTTGTTTAACTAACCTTAATAATCCAGCAGCTTCTAAATTAAGAGCACCAAATTTTTTTGATAAATCAATTTCTGCATGTTCATTTGATACGGCTACTCTCACAAACAGTTCTAGATCTTTTGCATTACTAGTGCTTTCTATAATTTTGACAAGTTCATCTTTAGTATCTAAAGCAAATGTCTTAATTCCAAACTTAAAATAAGCCTCACTTATACTTTCTCTACTTTTAATAGTATGCATAAATGAACATTTTGCTTTTTTATCAAATTTTTGAACCGCTTTTATTTCTTCTATTGATGCAACATCAAATTGATTAATTCCACTTTTTAAAAGTGTTTTAATTACTTCAGGATGAGGATTGGTTTTAATAGCGTACAAAATTTTTCCTGGAAATTTCTTTTGAAAGAATTTTGATGCAGAAAGAATTGATTTCTTTCTTATACAATAAACTGGTTTATCTGGTTTCAGTTGATTTACTAGTTCTTCAACTGACTTAAATTTTTGCATTTTTTAATGCCCCCTAAAAAAAATTTAACAAAAAAAAAGTCTTTTTATTTAAAAAAAACTTTAATATTCGAGCAATTAATTCAATAGTTATTCAATGTAAAGTAAATAATGACCTATTGAATTGTGGAAAAAAATGACCATATCAAACTCATGAAACACGAAGTACCATTACAAAATTTGGCCGATTTCGCCAATAAATGCTTATTAATTGTTGATGACGACAATCCCTTTAGAGAAAGATTAGCAAGGGCTATGGAAAAAAAAGGTTTTGAAGTGATTCAAGCTGAGAGTGTGCAAAAAGGAATTGATACAGTAAAAGCAAAAAAACCAGGATTCGCAGTTGTTGATTTAAGGTTAACAGATGGGAATGGATTAGAGGTTGTAAAAAAAATTCAATCTTCAAATTCAGAAAGTAGAATTATAATGTTAACAGGCTATGGAAATATTCCAACAGCTGTTGCAGCTATCAAAGAGGGTGCAATTGACTATTTGGCTAAGCCAGCAGATGCCGATGATGTAGAAAAAGCTCTTCTTGCTGATCCAGCAAAAAAAGCTGCACCACCTGAAAATCCAATGTCAGCAGACAGAGTTAAATGGGAACATATTCATAGAGTGTTTGAATTATGTAACAGAAACGTTTCAGAAACTGCAAGAAGACTGAAGATGCACAGAAGAACTTTACAAAGAATTTTATCTAAAAGATCACCTAAATAAATTTTCTAATTTTAAAAAGTTGTGTAGATAATACGGTGAGTATCAATATTTTATATATTTCGATCAACAAAAATGGTTTTGCACCAATTGAAAAAATTTCATTAAAGCTCTTATCTAACCCCATATAATTCCATAATGCTACTAGTCCTAAAATATAAATTATACTTACTGAAAATAGCAAATACAAGAACACAACTATTGGATCTTTTTTTTCATTTATATGGCCTGCAAAAAATGCTGTGAAAATGAAACCGATTAAGTATCCTCCTGTAGGACCTAAGAGATATACAATTCCTCCACCTTTTGCAAAGACTGGTAAACCAAGAGATCCTTGAATTAAATATAAAATAACTGTTAGCGTTGCTAATTTATATCCTAAAACTATACCGATAAACATGACCACAAAAGTTTGCATCGTGGCAGGCACTAGGGTAAACGGAGTTTGGATTTTAGAGGAAATAGCTAGTAAAGCTGAGCCAATCAATACAAATATTGTAGATTTAATAACTTTTGAATTGTTGAAAATGTTTTTAGTAAGTTCCATAAAATTATAATACTCTTATTTTTTTAATAATCTATATTAATTTATTATGAGTAAGATTCAAAAAACAGATCATTTTTACTTAATTGATGGGTCTGGTTATATATTTAGAGCTTATTATGCATTGCCACCATTGACTCGAAAAAGTGATGGACTACCAACAGGAGCTGTGAGTGGATTTTGCAGCATGTTATTTAAATTACTCGAAGATTCTAAATCTAAAGAAAATAAACAAAAACCTACACATTTTGCAGTTATTTTTGACTCTGCCAGAAAAACTTTTAGGAATGAAATTTATAATGATTACAAAGCTAATCGATCAGAAGCACCAGATGATTTAGCTCCACAATTTGAATATATCAGAAAGTCAGTTTTAGCATTTAATTTACCTTCAGTTGATCTTGTCAATTATGAAGCAGATGATTTAATAGCAACTTACGTTGATCAAATTCTAAAAATAGGAGCAAAAGCCACAATCGTATCCTCAGATAAAGACTTAATGCAATTATTTAAAAAAAATGTTCGAATTTTTGATCCAATGAAGAATAAGTTTATTACTGAAGATGATGTACAAATTAAATTTGGTGTTGAACCATCAAGAGTAATTGATGTCCAAGCTTTAGCTGGAGATAGTAGTGATAATGTACCTGGCGTACCTGGAATTGGTGTCAAAACAGCTGCAGAATTAATAAATAAATATGGAAATTTGGAAACTGTTTTAAAATCTGCAAATGAAATTAAG
Source organism: uncultured Pelagibacteraceae bacterium (assembly GCA_902510495.1). Lineage (GTDB taxonomy): Bacteria > Pseudomonadota > Alphaproteobacteria > Pelagibacterales > Pelagibacteraceae > Pelagibacter. Next base: position 28,671 of record CABXBX010000002.1, on the reverse strand, counting down.
CAAAATAAAAGGAGAGAAACACTTATTGAAAACAAAGACAAAGCAATAATTAGTAAAAAATTAGTAACTTTAAAACACGATGCTCCAGTGGACAGGCATTTAGCTGAATTTGAATTAAAAGAAGTTAACAAAGAAAAACTCTATAAATTTTTAAGAGAAATGGAGTTTAACAGGTTATTAAGCTCAGCAATATCAGCATATGGTGAACCAAGTTTAAAAAGTATTAAAAACGACAAGTCTAAAAAAAATGAAAAAGCAATTAATAAGAATGATTATCATTTAATCACAAACATAAATGAAATTGATAACTGGATAAAAGAAGCTGAGGAAAAAGGAGAGGTTGCATTTGATACTGAAACAAGCTCACTAGATCCGCATCAAGCTGATTTAATTGGAGTATCTTTAAGCACTCAGATCGGTAAAGCTTGTTATATTTCAATTGGTCATAATTCAAAAAAATCAATTGATAAAATTAAAGTTTTAGAAAAATTAAAACCTTTACTTGAGGATCCAAGCATAAAAAAAATAGGTCAAAATATTAAATTTGACTTTATTGTATTGTTTAAACATGGAATTTCTATTTCTTCAATGGAAGACACGATGTTGATGTCATACGTTCTTGATGCTGGAAAAAATAGACACAATATGGATACTCTTTCAGAAATTCACTTGAATCATAAAACGATTACTTTCAAAGATTTAGTAGGAACAGGTAAAAAAGAAATAAGTTTTGCAGAAGTTGATATTGAAAAAGCAAAAGATTATGCAGCTGAAGATGCAGATATAACTTTTAGATTATATAAAAAATTTCATAAAAGTTTAAAGGATGAAAAGTTAATTAATATTTATGAAGTTTTTGAAAAACCAATGATAAAAATCTTAGCTTTTATGGAGATGGAAGGTATTAAAATTGACAATAAATTTCTTAAAACTTTATCATCAAAATTTGAAAAGAAAATTGATAAAATACAAAAAGAAGTTTTTAAAATATCGAAAAAAGAATTTAATATTGCTTCCCCAAAACAGCTTGGAGAGATTTTATATAATGACTTAAAAATAGCAGATCTTAAAAAAACTAAAAAAGGGAGTTTTGCTACAAGTGCATCTGTTTTAGAAGATCTTGCTTTTAAGGGACATAAATTTCCACAATTAGTTTTAGATTGGAGACAACTTTCTAAACTAAAAAATACTTATTCTGATGCTTTGCCGGAGCACATAAATTCTATTACTAAAAGAGTTCATACATCCTTTTTATTAGCTGCTACTACAACAGGAAGATTAGCTTCAAGCGACCCTAATTTACAAAATATTCCTATAAAGTCTGATGATGGAAAAGATATAAGAAAAGCTTTTATAGCAAAAAAAGATTATGTTTTAATATCTGCAGACTACAATCAAATTGAAATGAGAATTTTAGCAGATTTGGCTGATGTTAAAGAATTAAAAAAAGCTTTTAAAAATAATGAAGATATACACTCCCTTACAGCAAGTCAGATATTTAATGTTGATATAAAAAAAGTAAATCAAGATCAAAGAAGAAAAGCAAAAGCTATTAATTTTGGAATTATCTATGGAATTTCACAATATGGATTAGCTAAACAAATAAATGTATCTAATTACGAAGCTGAGGAATTTTTAAATGCTTATTTCTCTAAATTTCCAGAGATAAAGATTTATATGGATCAAACAATCAAATTTTGTAGAAAAAGTGGTTTTGTAAATAACATCTTTGGAAGAAGATCTCATTTCCTTAATATTAATGATAAAAATTATAATGTTAGGAATTTTCAGGAAAGAGCAGCAATCAATGCACCCATTCAAGGATCTGCATCAGAAATTATGAGATTAGCAATGATCAGATTAGAAAAAAAATTAAATGAGCAGAAAAATCAAAATACAAAAATGTTATTGCAAATTCACGATGAGTTAATCTTTGAAGCCCCAAGAGAAGAAGCAAAAAGAATCAGTAAGTTAATAATTGAAGAAATGTCCAGTGTAACTAGGAGTGATCAACATTCTTTTTCAATACCTCTGACAGTAGATTTAAATATTGGGGATAACTGGGGATCGCTTCACTAATTTAATTTAATTGCCCAAATTAGAACAATTTAGTATTTTTATAGTACAGTATGCAGAAACAAACGATCGCCCTTGTCGATGATGACAGAAATATCTTAACAAGTTTAAGTATAGCCTTAGAAAAAGAAGGGTTTAAAGTTCAAACTTATATAGACGGAGAGAGTGCTCTCATTGGATTAACAAGAACTCCTCCTGACTTAGCTATTGTAGATATTAAAATGCCAAAAATGGATGGAGAAGAATTACTCAAAAAATTAAGAAAAAAAACATCATTACCGGTTATATTTTTAACTTCAAAAGATGACGAAATTGATGAATTACTTGGATTAAAATTAGGTGCAGATGATTTTGTTAAAAAATCTGGAGGTTTCTCTATAAAAGTACTGATAGAGAGAATAAGAGTTCAACTTCGAAAAAAAGACTCTAAAGAAATTATAGAGGAAAATAAAAGTATTATAGCTCATGGAAAGTTAAAACTAGATCCTTCTCAGTTAGAATGCGAATGGAACGGTAAACAATTACCAGATAAACTCACGACTACTGAATTTTTATTAGTAAAAGAATTAGCTAAGAGACCAGGAATAATCAAAGAGAGAGCTCAATTAATGGACATAGCTTACAGAGAAGATACCGATATAGAAGACAGAACAATTGATAGCCATGTCAAAAGAATAAGAAAAAAATTCAAGAAAGTTGATCCTGAGTTTTCAGCTATAGAAACAAGATACGGAAGTGGATATAGGTGGAATGTTAGTTAATGTTCAGCGATTTTCTTAAAAATTTATCTATTCTTAAAAAATTTTTATTTATTAATTTAATTTTTTTTACAATTATTGGATTATTTACATTCATCTATTTAAAAAATGTTCAACCAAATTTAATTAAAAAAAAATCATCAAATCATATAGAGGTAATTAATAATACAATCGACAATTTAAAAAGATTAAATGTTAAATTTGTTGAGGAAGATATAAGAAAATTTTTGTTTTCAACAAGATTTCTTTTTCAAAATCTTGATAGGGTAATTTTTTTTGATAATAAATTAAATTTAATTGGAGATACAGATACTCTTGATCTAGATCCAAGATCTTTTTCAAAAAGATTAGACACTGTAGAGTTAGAGGTGTTAAGCGAAGAAGAGACAAAAAATATTACTGAAACTAAAAATATAGAAATAGGAGATAAAAATATTATATCTTTAAATGATGTGTTACTTAATTATGCTTCATCAAAAAATTATGGTCTTCCTTTTACTTTTACTGAAGTCGAATTTAATAAATTTAAATTAACAACAATCAAAAATGTTATGCAAAATGGTCAAAATATAGGCTATTTAGCTATTACGGAAAATGCAAATGATGTTAAGGCTGCAATTGATGAGAGAAAAACATTCATCATTAGGACAGCAATAGCAGTTGGAATAGTAATATTAATTTTTTCATTTGTTTTAAATAGATATTTTTTAAAACCTATTAAAAATTTAGTTAGTTATACAAAAAATATAAAAAATAAAGATACTAAAAAGACCAGTATAGATTCCCTTAAATTAAGAAATGATGAATTGGGATTACTTTCAAATTCTTTGGATGATATGACTTTTGAACTGCAAAAAAGAATTTCACATGCTGAAAATTTTTCAACAGATTTAGTTCATGAAATACGAAATCCACTAGCTTCTTTGAAAAGTGCTTCCGAGATTTTGCATGATACTAACGATGTTGATCAAAGAATAAAATTAATAGATATTTTAAGTCACGATGTTCAAAGAATTGAAAGATTAATCACAGACTATTCTCAAATGCTCAAAGATGAGGTTGCTTTGAGTAAAGAAAAAATAAAAAAATTAGATATAGAACCAATCATTAAATCTGTCGTAGATGATTTTAACAACATCTATAAACTTAAAAGAGGAATAAAAATTTCATATTTAAATGATGGAAAAAGTAAGTATTTTATCAATGGAATAGAAAATAGAATTGAGCAAATAATTGCTAATCTTTTAGATAATGCTATTTCCTTTAGTGAAGATAACAAGGAAGTAATAGTTAAAGTATCAAAATTAAATGATAATAGAATTTTAATAAATGTGACAGACGAGGGTGAGGGATTCAAGGAGAAGGATACAAGTAAAATATTTAAAAGATTTTACAGTAATAGACCTGATAAATTTGGTCAACATTCTGGACTTGGATTAAATATCGTTAAAAATTTAGCTGATTTACATAATGCAACAATAAGAGCTTCTAATAGACAAGATAAAAAAGGTGCAAGCATGGAAATTATATTTCCGAAGGTTTAAAGAGTTCTATTGATTAATTAATCCTTTATTGCTAGAAGACCCACCATGGAAGATTTTAAAGTAAAAGATATATCAGAGGCAGAATTTGGACGAAAAGAAATTTCGATAGCTGAGAGTGAGATGCCTGGTTTAATGGCTTTAAGAGAAGAATATTCAGGTAAATCTCCTTTAAAAGGTGCAAAAATCATTGGTTGTCTTCATATGACGATTCAAACAGCAGTATTAATTGAGACATTGGTAGATTTAGGTGCTGAAGTTAGATGGTCATCTTGTAATATTTTTTCGACCCAAGATCATGCCGCTGCAGCTGTTGCTAAAGCGGGTATACCCGTTTACGCATGGAAAGGTGAAACAGAGGAAGAATATCTTTGGTGCATTAAACAAACAATAGTGGGTAAAAAAGATTGGAAGCCAAATATGCTTTTGGACGATGGTGGTGATCTTACTGCAATAATGCATAATGAATATAAAGATCTATTAAAAGATATTAAAGGGGTCTCAGAAGAAACAACGACTGGTATTAAAGCATTAAATAAAATGGAGAAAGATAATTCACTTTTAATACCAGCTATAAATGTAAATGACTCTGTTACAAAATCTAAATTTGACAATCTTTATGGGTGTAGAGAAAGTTTAGTTGATGGAATTAGAAGAGCAACGGATGTTATGATGTCAGGTAAAATTGCTGTTGTTGCTGGATTTGGTGATGTTGGTAAAGGGAGTGCCGCATCTTTAAGACAAAGTGGAGCACGTGTTATGGTAACTGAGGCCGATCCTATTTGTGCATTGCAAGCCGCAATGGAAGGATATGAGGTTGTTTTAATGGATGAAGCTATTAGCAAGGCTGATATTGTAGTAACTGCCACAGGTAACAAAGATATAGTTACAGCAGATCATATGAGAAACATGAAAGATCGAGCTATACTATGTAATATTGGACATTTTGACAATGAAATACAAGTTGAGACTCTAAAAAACTATAAATGGACTGAAGTCAAACCTCAAGTACACGAAATAGAACTTCCTAGTAAAAAAAGAATAATTCTTTTAGCTGAAGGAAGATTGGTTAATTTAGGATGTGCAACAGGTCATCCTAGTTTTGTAATGAGTGCTTCATTTACGAATCAAGTTATTGCACAAATAGAACTTTGGAAAAATCATAAAAATTATGAAAATAAGGTTTATGTGTTACCTAAACATTTAGATGAAAAAGTTGCAACTCTTCATCTAAAAAAAGTTGGTGCTAAATTAACTAAATTATCTAAAGAGCAAGCTGACTATATTAGTGTAGGAGTGGAGGGACCATTTAAACCTAATGCCTATCGCTACTAGTAGTGATAGACTGATTCTATCTTCAGAAAAAAAAACAGAAGAATTAGCTATTAAATTACAAAAAAAATTAAAAACTGGTGATATAATTTTTTTGTACGGCGAAATGGGTGTCGGCAAAACCACATTTATTAGATATCTTATTAACGAATTTCAAAAAAAAAATAAAATCACTTTAACTGAAGTTACTAGCCCAACATTTAACATTATGAATGAATATTATATAAATCATATTAAGGTCAATCATTATGATTTATTTAGACTTAAATCATCACAAGAAACCAAAAATTTAGGATTGTTTGAAAATAGGTTGAGCTCTATAAATTTAGTTGAGTGGCCACAAATAATTGATAAAAAACCTAAAAATTTGATAGAATTAATTTTTGAATATGATGACGATCATCAAAAAAGAAAAGTACAAATCAAGGGTATTAATTTGTAAATTTTAATGAAAAATTTAAAAAAAATAAAAGGTGATGCATCTTTTAGACAGTTTTATAGAAAAAAAAATAAAGATTTAAGCTCCATCATAGTTTTTGCTAAAAAAGATAAATTAAAAAATCTTATTATATATGACTCTATAAATAGACTTTTAAATCAGAATAAAATTTTAGCACCTATTTTATATAACGAAAATTACAAAAAAAATTATATTGAAATACAAGATTTTGGAGATGAAACAATTTTTAAAATTTTAAAAAAAAAAAAATATAATAAATACAATATTTTTAAAAAAATTATTGAAATACTGAATCAAATCCAGTTAATAAAGAGTACAAAAACTAAAAATTTTAAACAAAAAGAATATAAGCTTCCAAAATACGATATGGAAATATTGGTTAAAGAAGCGAATTTATTTTGTGACTGGTATGCAAAAAAGGAATTAAATAAAAAAGATGTAAAAATTTTTATTATAAAATTTAAAGCAATAGTTAAAAAATTGACCTTAGAATTAAAACTAAAAAATAATGTTTTTGTTCATAGGGATTTTCATGTCTCTAATTTAATGTTAGTTAATAATCAAATTGGTTTAATAGATAGTCAGGATGCATTAATTGGTAATAGGGCTTATGATTTAGCATCTTTGATAGATGATGTGAGATTAAAAACTCCGAAATTATTAAAAAAAAGGATTTATAACTTATATATAAATAGTCAAAAAAAATTGAACAAAAATAAATTTAAAAATGATTTTGAAATATTGTCTATTCTAAGAAATCTTAAAATAATTGGTATATTCACACGTCTTGCAATAAGAGATAATAAAAAAAATTATTTAAGATTGATACCTTATGCTTGGGAATTAATTAATTTAAGAATTAACGAGAATAAAATATTCAATGATTTAAAGTATCTTTTAACTCAGAATTTTAATAAGAAAATTAGATGAAAATTGAAACAGCATTAATTTTATGTGCAGGATTGGGCAAAAGATTAAACCCTTTAACTTTAAAGACACCAAAGCCACTTCTTAAGTTGAAAGATATAACAATATTAGAAAATTGTATTAATACAGCAGTGAAATTAGATTTAAAAAAAATTTTTCTAAATACTTTTCATTTAAAAAATCAAATATCGAATTTTTTGAAAGATAAAAATTTTTTAATTGATATTGAAATTGTAGATGATGGAAAAGAAATTCTGAACACAGGTGGTGGAATACTAAATATGATAAGTAATTCTCAAGATAGTGATTATCTAATTTTTAATCCTGATACATTATGGGATGAAAACTATGTTCATGAAATCAATAAGATGCAAAACTTTTATTTTTCAAAAAATCTGAATAATATTCTTTTAATTGTAAATAAGGATTTAAGCTTTGATAAAAGTTTAGAGGGAGACTTTGGATTTAGAGATAATTTGTTAATTAAAGATTCAAATAAAAATTTTATTTATATTGGTTGCCAAATTTTAAATAAAAAATTGTTCAAAGGATATAATGTAAAAAATTTTTCAATTTCTGAAATATGGAATGAATTATTAAAACAAAATCAATTATATGGCTTTGAAAGTTTAAATAAGTTTTATCATTTGACAAATTTAGAAACTTTTAAAAGACTAAAAGATCGTTAGCTCTTTCTTTATCAAGATATTTACAATTTATTATATCAGATTTTTCATTAAATTTTATTAATAATGGATTTCCTGTAGGTATCTCTAAATTAGATATTTGTTTATTGTCTAGTTTAAATAAACACTTACATAATGCTCGAATTGAATTTCCATGAGCTGAAATTAAAACATTTTCATTAATTAGTTTATTTTTAATTTCTCTTTCATAATACTCAATTACTCTATTATAGGTATCTTTAAGAGACTCAGTATCAGGAATTTCATCTTTAAGGAGTTCTTTATATGTTTTGATATTTGATGGATGGTATGGATTATCTTTATTCAAAGGATCTGGTTTAGCATCCCATGATCTACGAAATTCAATAACTTTATCCTCGCCTAATTTTTTGGCCATTTCAATTTTATTCAATCCCGTTAGAGAGCCGTAGTGTCTTTCATTTAGTTGCCAAGATTTAGTAAAAGATTTTTCATCGTTTAAAACTTTTTGAATAATCTTTAGTGTGTTATTTGCTCTTAGCTGAAGAGAGGAGAAATAATGATTAATATTAATTTTTTCTAATTTAATTAATTGTCCAGCTTTTTCAGCCTCTGTTTCACCTTTTTTTGTGAGATCAACATCTACCCATCCAGTAAACCTTTTTTCTAAATTCCAGACACTTTGACCATGTCTCACTAATATTAAAAAACTCATATGAATATATGTAAAATATATTTATAATTAAAACTACTCAAATAAATGATAAAATTTTTAAATAAATATAAGATTATTTTTTATTTGATAAATTTTTGTATAATTTTTTTATATCTTTTTCCAGGTAGTCTATATGGTTGTATTTTTTTAGATGATTGCTCAATTCAACCTCAAATAACTCCAGATTTATCATTAATTTCATCAAATCATTTTTATGCTTTTTTTGTTCTTTCAGCGGGGGGCTATCTAACTTATATAAAAAAAAAACACAAAAATTATTTAATAATTTATTTACTTCTAATAGCAATAATATTAGAGATTTTACATTTAGTTATACCTGAAAGAAGCTTTCAATGGTCAGACTTATTTGGAAATTTATTGGCTGTGATTATTGTATTTTTCATCTACAATCTTATAAAGAAATATGAAGAATTTAAAAAATAGATTATTAATTATATTTTTTATTTTATTTACTGGATGCTCTTCAATTCCCTCAAACACAGCTAATAGTTGCCTTATCTTTGACGAGAGATATCTTTGGTACAAACATACAAAAAAAGTTGAACAAAAATGGGGAACTCCTATTTATATTCAATTAGCTATAATTAAGATGGAGTCCGATTTTGATTGGTTAGCTAAACCAGCAAGACAAAAAATCTTTAAGGTGATACCTTATAAACGACCTTCTAGTTCCTTTGGTTATTCTCAAGCAGTTATAGGTACGTGGGAACAGTACAAAAAAGAAACAGGAAACAAATTAGCAACTAGATTAAGATTTAAAGATAGTGTTGACTTTATTGGCTGGTATACAAATAAGACAGAGTCCATATTAAATATATCAAAAAAAGATGCTTTCAAACAATATCTTGCATATCATGAGGGCTGGGGAAATTTTAAGAATTATAAAAAAAATAAAAAGGTAATTAAACTCGCAAAAAAAGTTGAGAAACAATCAAATATTTATAAAAAACAACTATTTGATTGTAAGAATTCTCTTAACAAAAAAAAATATATTATTTTTTAGATAATTCTTTCTTTAAATCTAAATCTACAGCATCGATTCTTTTAGTATTTTTAGCTAATGCCAAGTACATAGTTGGAGTTACATATAGTGTAAAAAAGGTTGAAATTATCATTCCCCCCAAAATAGTTGAACCAACAGCCAATCTTGAACCTTCACCTGCGCCTGGTCCAATATTTCCAATTACCAAAGGTACCATTGCAATCATTGTACTTAATGATGTCATTATAATTGGTCTAAATCTTACTGAGCAAGCTTCTTTAACAGCTGTTTCAATGTTTTTGCCCGTAGTTCTAATTTGATTTGCATAATCAACAATTAAAATACTATTTTTTGTTGAGATACCTATTAATATAATTAGAGCAATTTGTGAAAATATATTCACTGAACTATTAAGAAATAGAATAAATACTAAACCACCAAAAATGGCTAAAGGAACTGTCAAAACAATTATAAATGGATGAATAAAGGAGTTAAATGTTGCGGCCATCACCAAGTAGGCAGTGAGCAAAGCTAAAGCGAATATTATAAATAATTCATTACTTGTCTCCTTAATTTCCTCTGATTTTCCTTTCCAAGTAATTTGATTTTCTGGCGCAATGTCTTCCATCACTTCTTCAAAAAACTTAATTGCTTCAGTTAAAGTGTAATTTTCACCAATATTTGCTGAGATGGTTACAGCTCGCTGTCTATTATATCTAGCAAGCTCTTTTGCAGATCCCTCTTCTTTGAAACTTACTAAATTTGCCAAAGAAATAAGTTTTCCACTGGTATCAGATCGCACAAATATTTTTGAAATTCCTTCTTTGTTTCTTCTATCAGAAAGATACTGTTGAACAATTATCGGATATTCTTTACCTAATTTATTAAAAGTTGTTATCTGTTTACCTCCATAAAGAGTTTCTAGTGTTTCACCTATTGATCTTGTGGAAACTCCTAAATCTTTTGCTTTATTTTTATTAATTAATAGTTTTACCTCTGGTTTATTTCGGTTGTAATCAGACTCGATTCTTGAAAGATTTTTATTTGATCTAACTTTCCTAATTACTTTTTTTTGGATTTTCTCAAGTTCTTCATAAGTACTTCCATAGATAACCATTTGTAATGGTTTATTATAATTCGAGACCCTTATTGATTGAGGAGAAATAGGAAAAGCTACTGCTTGAGGTAAAGTTACTATTTTTCCTATCGCTTCTCTCAAAACAACTTCTTGTCCCTTTTTTCTATTTTTCCAGTCATCTAATAAAGCAATTATTATAAAACTATTATATGAATTAGCTGAGCTTCCAAAACCTGGTACTCTCATAATAAATCTTGAATATGGACTATCTTCAGATTGAAGAAGTGGAAGAAGTCTGGCTTCTACTTTCTGAGCTTGTTCTTGGGTATATTCAAAAGAAGTTCCTTCATCTGTAAATCCAATAATTAAGTATGCCCCACGATCTTCCTGAGGCAATAATTCTTTTTTAGAAAAAGAAAATAATAAAACTGAAGCTATAACTACAAAAATAATAAAAAAAGTGACTGTTTTAGTTTTGTATACAGTTGTCTCCAATGTTTCTTTGTAAAAATTTGAAAAACTTAAAAAAAACTTTTCAAACTTTTGAATAAAAATTTTTTTAGAAGATCTTTTTATTAAAAACTTACTCGCAAGCATTGGTGATAAAGTCAGAGCCACAAAAGAAGATACAACTATTGAAAAGGATAAAGCAATTGCAGTTTCTCTAAATAAAGTTCCCGAAATTCCTTCAACAAAGATTAGTGGAAGAAAAACTGCTACTAAAATTAATGTAGTTGCTATAATTGCAAACGAAATTTGTTTAGAACCTTTGTAGGCAGCAACTAAAGGTGACTCACCGTTTTCTATTCTTCTATAAATTGCATCGGTCATAATAACCGAGTCGTCTGTAATTATTCCAATAGCTAGAATAAAACTTAGAAGAACAAAAATATTTATTGATAATCCAAAAATATAGAGACCTAAAAATGAGGCTATTAAACTTACCGGAAGAGCAATAGCTGGTACAATGACAGCTTTGAGGTTTCCAAGAAATAAATAAATTATTAAAACGACTAAAATAAAAGCTATAAGAAGAGTTTTATACACTTCTTCAATAGCAGCCTCGACATAATTTGCTCTATTAAAAGAAACTCTCAAATCTAGTTCATCAGGTAAAGACTTTTTTATTTCTACTATTCTTTTTTTGATATCATTTGATAACTCAACAGTTGAAGCACCACTTCTTGCATAAATACCAATTCCAACCGTTTTTAAATTTATTTGATCTTTTGTTTGAGCTTTAAAGAGAGTTTTTTCGGAAACTGGACCAAATTCAATATTAGCAACATCTGACAATAAAATTACTTTATTTCCTGTTTTTTTAATTGGTAGTTGTTTGATTGAATTGATGTCATTATAAGATTTATCTAAGTTCAAAGTCAAATCAATATTATCTGCTTCAAGAGTACCAGCTGGCAGACTTATATTTTCACCACGCATAGCTACTTCTACTTCTTTAATAGTTAAGTCATAAGCAGCAAGTTTAATTGGATCTACCCAAACTCTAATGCTTAATTCCCTCAAACCACCAACTAATATTCTTCCTACATTTTTTATACTCGAAAATTGATCAACTAAATATCTTTCTGCATAATCTCCTAACTCAAGATCACTCCATGTAGATGAAGATAAAGACAACCACATAGTAGTAGTAAAACCAGCAGCTCTTTTTAATATTTGAGGAGGATCAGACTCAGAAGGCAAATTATCAACAACTCTTGCAACTCTTTCACGTATATCGTTAGCAGCATTATCCAAATCAATATTCGTATCGAATTCAATATTAATTGTGCTTCTTCCATTTTCAGATTTAGAGTCAATATTTTTTATACCTTCTGCTCCACCGATTACATCTTCAACTACTTGAGTTACTTCTTGATCAACAATTGAAGCTGAAGCAGATTTATAATTTATTTGAACCTGAACTACTGGTGGTTGGATACCATTGGGCAATTCTCTTACTGGCAATTTCCAAAATACAAATAATCCAAAAATGATCAAGATAAGAGACATTACCCAAGAAACAGCAGGTCTTTTAATACTTAATTCAGTAATAAACATTTATTTATTTATTGGTTTTATTTTTCCTCGAGGTCTAACCTTTTTTAGGCCCTCAGCTACAATAATATCTCCTTTATAAAGTCCAGAAACTATCTCGATATTTTTATCATTTCTAAGGCCAGTTTTTACCTCGGTTTTATTAGCAATATTTTTATCATCAATCTTATAAACATAAGATTTGTCACCCTCAATCATCACACTTGTATCAGGTACACTTAAGGATTTTCTTAGGTTAAATTTTACACTTACTTCCAGCAAAGACCCTGAGATCAATTTTAATTCTGTATTTTCAATTTTTATTCTGGATAATAAACTTCTTGTATCTGCATTAATTCTACTTGAAACAAAATCTATTTCTCCTAAAAAAGTTTTCTCTTTGAAACTAGATAATTTTACTTCAACTGGTAACCCTTTTTTTATTGAAGCAGAATAATTTTCAGGAATTTTTATATCTGAATAGATGGTTGAGTTATCATCTAGTGTAATAATAAATATATTGTTTGATATTAATATATCTTCAGTAAGCCCTGTGTATCCTAGTACACCACTAAATGGAGCTATAATATTTCCATTTTTCAATTTGATTAAAGTTTCTCCTTTTTTAACAAAATTTTTTAAATTTAAATCTTCAAGGAGATCATCTTTTTTTATCTTAAAAGTTTCTGATTTTTTAGATGTTGCAGTACCAAACGTTTCTATTTTTTCTGAAAACTCTTTTTCAATAACTTCTGTTACAATAATACCAGGTGGAGGTCTTTTACTAAATTTTTTTTTGAAATGATTACCAATCATTGTTCTACCTACAACTACAATTGCAATGATAAGAAAAAATATAATTATTATAGAAGTGGTTTTTGTTGATCTTTTCATTATTTATTTTAAATTATTCCGTATTCAGCCCAAGAGCCATCATAAATACAAGGTTGATATTTATCATTTATTAGAGAATAAGCTAGTGCCAAAACACACGCAGTTACACCAGAACCACATGAAAAAACTATATTTTTTTCATTAATATTTTTTAAAAAAGAGTTAAATATTTTTTTAAGTTTTTCTATATCTTTAAATGTTCTATCTTCATTCAAACAATAGTTGAACGGAATACAAAACGAATTTTTAATTTTTCCACTTCTTAGCCCTTTTCTTGGCTCTGGCACTTTCCCATCAAATCTTTCCTTACTTCTGGCATCAATAACTTTGAAAGTTTGCATCTTAATATTTTCATCAATTGAGTTTTTATCTTTTACCAGGTCTTTTTTTTCAAAACTTTTGTAATTAGATTTTTCATAATGAGGTAAGTCATTACTAACTTTTCTATTCTCATTTATCCATTTCTTAAAACCACCATTTAAAATGTGAACTAAATTTGGATCGTGACCAAAATAAATAAAATTAAACCAACATCGACAAGAACTTATTACATCTGAATTATCATAAATGATTATCTTATCTTCTTTTTTAATACCCATATTAGATACAATATTTTCCCATTCAGATTTGTTAACCAACATATGAGGAAGATCGGTATTTTTATTTGAATTTTCATCTAGATCAAAAAAAAGTGCTTCAGGTATATGACTAATTTTATATTCCTCGAAGCCAATTCTTTTTGTTTGAGGCATATGCCAAGAACAATCGATGATCTTAATTTTATCTAAATTTTTTTCTAACCAATCAGTTTCGATTAATGACATTTTATCTCTTTTCTAAATATTTTTGATGGTATTCCTCTGCAGGACAATAATTTTTTAATAATGAAATTTTTGTGACTACTGTGCCAGATAGTTTTTGATTTACCTCATCAAAAACTTTTTTTGCAATTTTCTTTTGATTATTATTTAAAAAAAATATTTCACTTCTATATTGAGTTCCAAAATCTGGCCCTTGAGAGTTGAGAGTCGTTGAATCATGAATTTCAAAAAAAATATTTAAAATTTTTTCATAAGAAATAATTTTTTCATCAAAATCCAGTTTAACAACCTCAGCATGATTAGTATTTCCAGTGCATACTTCTTTATAAGTAGTTTGTGGATTATCGCCCCCGCAATAACCAACCTCCGTTTTGATAACGCCATCAATTTTACTGAACTTACTTTCAGGTCCCCAAAAACATCCTAGTGCTAAAATTGCTATTTCCATTGATTATGATTTAATTTAATTTACAAATTATTCATATGCTTAGTAAAAATCAATTAGGATTTTTGTACATGTTTATGTCCATTTGTGCATTTTCATTAATGGATTTAATTGTTAAATGGTCAGTTGATTATCCACTTGGACAAGTTTTGTTTTTTAGAGGTTTTTTTGGAGTGATTTTTTATTTTTTTGTTATACCACGTGAAAGACTCCGTAATTTTTACGAAACAAAGAGACCTGGTTTACATTTTTTAAGATGTTTTTCGGGATTAATTGCTTTGATCGCAATATTTATAGCTATAAGAAAATTACCTTTAGCCACAGTAGTAAGTATATCTTTTGCGGCACCAATTTTCACAACTATTTTTTCAATTTTCTTACTGAATGAAAAAGTAGGAATTTTTAGATGGCTAGCAGTGTTTGTTGGTTTCATTGGCATTATAGTAATAACTGAGCCAGGGATCAGTGAATTAAATATTTATTATATTTTTCCAATAATATTTTGTTTAGGTCTTTCTTATGTAGCTATCACTATAAGACAACTGTCATCTACAGAACCTGTCTGGTTAATCTCTTTTTATTTTTCATTATCAATAACTTTATTAAGTTTTTTTACCATTCCCCAAGGTTGGGTTATGCCTAGTTTAAATCATCTTATGTTGTTATCTTTAATTGGAATTTTTGGTGGAGTAGCGAATTTATGGCTAAGCCAATCTTATAAGTACTCTGAAGTTTCTCTTGTTACTCCTCTTAAATATTTAGCATTAGTTTTTGCCATAATTTTTGGATATCTTATTTGGGAGGAAATACCAACAATTAAAACATTAGTTGGATCAATTTTGGTAATAATTTCTACATTGATAATTTTTAGAAGAGAAATTTATAAAAAAAAAGTTATTACTTCTAAAACTATCAATGACTAAAGTCCCAAAATATTGGAATAAAGCAAAAAAATTTTTATCAAAAAAAGATAAAATAATGTTAAAGTTAATTAAGAATTATCAAAGTCCATCAGAAATAGTTTTAATATCAAGAAAGGATATATTTTTTTCTTTATGTAAAAGTATTATTGGACAACAAATTAGTGTCGCTGCTGCTAATTCAGTTTTTTTTAGGTTTAAAAAAAAATGTAAGGGCAGAATTAAACCTAGGACAGTTTCAAAATTAACTTTTTCACAATTAAAGAGTTGTGGTCTTAGTCGACAAAAAGTCTTAGGTATAAAAAGTTTAGCTAAACAAATGATTGATAAATCTTTTAATCCTAAGCTTATTGATAATATGAATGATGAAGAGGCTATAAATTATTTATCTAGTTTGAGACAGATAGGCAGATGGTCAGCAGAAATGATCCTACTGTTTACTTATAATAGATCTAATATTTGGCCTATTCAAGATATTGGTCTTTTAAGAGCAATTTCAAAGAACTATAAAAAAAAATATTTACCATCTGATAAGTTTGTTAATCTACTAAAAAAAAAATTTTCACCTTATTGTTCTGTTGCAACGTGGTATTTGTGGAGAAGTATAGATCCTGAACCTATTCAGTATTAAATCCTTCAATTACATGCATGTGTCTTGTTGTAGTCTCTTTAGCCAAATCCCAACCTGCCTGATATTCTTTTGAGTCGTGACATTTCAATGCTTGTTCATAGCTTGGAAATTCCCAAATAACCGTTCTTAAAAAATCATCACCCTCAAATGTTTTATGATCACCTCCTCTTACTAGAGGTACCCCACCAAAACCTTTGATAATAGGAGTAACAGCTTCTGCATATTTTTTTAAATTTTCTTGATTATCTATTTTTGTATATAAACTTATCCAATAACCTCTTTTCATATTTTTTCTATTTTAAAATCAGTTGTAATTTAATTTAATTATAACTAAATTTGGAAATTAATTATATGAAATTTTTAATTTATTCAGTGATTCTTATTAAAATAATTTTTTGTCAATTTGTAGTAGCTGACGAACTTTTGTTAAAAGGAAAAGAAATATTTCTTAATGCTGGTAATTGTGCTGCATGTCATGCCTTAAAGGATGCAGGATCTAATGCGATGGTTGGACCAAACTTAAATGATATAAGACCAGTTGCTGAAAGAGTAAAAAATGCGGTAGCAAATGGTATTGGTGTTATGCCCGCTTATCAAGGTATTCTTAGCGATGAAGAAATAGATGCAGTTTCATACTACGTTTCTGAAAGTGCTAATAATTAATTTTCACTCAATATTTCATTCAATCGAAATAAAGCAATTTTTATCACTTGTCTCTTTGCTTCCTGAAATTCTTTTTCATAATCATTATTTATACGACTTCTAAAATTTTCTAAAATTTCATTTTTATTTTTCCCTTTGACAGCAATTATGAATGGAAATTGAAATTTTTTTTCATAATCAAAATTCAGTTGATTAAATTCTTCAAGCTCTTCTTTAGAACATCTATCTAATTTTGCTCTAGATTGCTCTTTTGAGGAAAAGGATGTGAGCTTTTTTTCTATTGCCAATTTAGGGTGTAAATTTAATATGATTATTATCTGCTCAGTTGAGCATGACTCATAAATTTTTATCATTTTATTGATTAAATCTTGAGAGTTTTCAAATGGTTTTTGCTTAAAAGTTTCTGCAGCAATCCATTCAGATTTTTCAAATATACTTCCAAAAATTGCTGTGAATTCATTTTCATTAATAGAGTTAAGATCTTTTTTGATTTTCATTAAATGTCCTACTTAATCTTTTAATATATTATTTATGTAATATTTGTATAGTATATAACTAACAGTATGACCAAATTAACAACCCATGTTCTTGATGTATTTTCAGGTAAGCCTGGAAAAGGTATTAAGGTCGAATTATTTTTTTTTGATGGTGATAACAGAGAAAAACTTTGCAGTATAGTTCTTAATAACGATGGAAGATCTGAAAAACCACTTGTGGAAAATGAAAATTTCAAAAATGGAAAGTATGAATTAATTTTCTATATAGGGGATTATTTTAAAAAAATTACTAAGTTAGATCAGTTGCAATTTCTAGATGATGTAGTCGTTAGGTTCGGTATTTCAAATAATAAAGAAAATTATCACGTGCCTTTGCTGGTATCACCCTGGAGTTATACAACTTATAGAGGAAGCTAATGGTTTCTGATACAATTCAGTTTATTTATAATAATAAGATTTTCAAAATCAAAAATCCTAATCCAAATCAAACTGTTTTAGATTTTATTAGATCTGATTTAAAGAAAACAGGAACCAAGGAAGGATGTGCAGAAGGTGGATGTGGTGCATGCACAATTGTGCTGGGGGAACTAAAAAATCAAAAGCTCATTTATAAATCAATTAACTCTTGTATAAGTTTTTTGCCAATTATAAATGGCAAACATTTAATTTTAATTGAAAATTTAAATTCTGATAAAAAATTACATCCTATCCAAGAGGCAATGGTCAAATTCCATGGATCACAATGTGGATTTTGTACCCCAGGTTTTGTGATGTCGTTGTTTGCTATGTATAAAAATTTCTCTAAATTTGATGATGAAATAATAGATGAAACTTTATCAGGAAATTTGTGTAGATGTACAGGTTACCGACCAATAATAGATGCAGCAAAAAGTTTAAATCATAAAAGAGATAATGATCATTTTAAAAAAGATGAAAAAAAAATTATCAATTTATTAAAAAAAATTAAAGATCAAGAAATTGAAATTTCTTACAAAGATAAAAAATATTTTGCACCAAAAACATTATTAAGTTTGAAAAAAATTTTAAAGAAAAACTCAAATTCAAAGTTTTTAAGTGGGGGCACTGACCTATCTTTAGAAGTCACTAAGCAAAGAGGTGATATAAAAAACATTATATCTTTAAATTCAATACAAGAACTTAAATTCATCAAAAAAACAAAAAATTTTATTGAAATTGGTTCTGGGGTTTCGCTTTATGAATTTCAAAACATTATAAAATCTTATTATCCAGATTTTTATAATATTTTAAAAAGATACGGATCAGTTCAGATCAGAAATGTAGGAACATTGGCTGGTAATATTGCGACAGCTTCACCCATAGGTGACTCACTTCCTCTGTTATTGAGCTTGGAAAGCCTTATAAAGATTAAAAACTCAAAATCTATAAAAACTATTCCATTAAATGAATTTTTTCTATCTTATAGAAAGACTAAACTTAAAAAGGGTGAGTTTTTGTATTCTGTTCAAATACCAATAAATAAAAATAATTATTTTAAAGCATATAAAATCTCAAAAAGATTTGATGATGATATATCATCAGTATGCGCTTCTTTTAATTTTTCTATTAAAAAAAATATAATTTTAAAGGCAAATATAGCCTATGGAGGAATGTCTGAAATTCCTAAAAGAGCACCTTCAATTGAAAAAGCACTTTTAAATTCAACTTTTTCAGAAGATACATTTCTAAAAGCTCAAAACCTTATAGGTAAAGATTTTTCTCCTATTGATGATATGAGGGCAAGTAAAAACTATAGAGTAGATGTTGCAAAAAATTTGATTATGAAATTTTTCCACGAGGTAAATTCTCAAAAGAACATAAGGGTTATTTCATGAAAAATGAAATGTTATTCAACAAAAATTTAGCTCATGATAGCGGGGTCAAGCATGTTTCTGGTTTTGCAGAATATACTGACGATATTAGTGAGCCATTAGGAACACTTTATGGGGCAATAGGCTGGAGTAAAAAAGCACACGCAAAAATTAAAAAAATTAATTTAGAAAATGTAAAAAAAAGTGAGGGAGTTGTTTCTGTTGTAACATATTTGGACATACCAGGACGGAATGATGTTGGTCCAGTATTTGATGGAGATCCAATTTTTTCAAAAAATAAAGTCGAGTATTTTGGTCAACCTCTTTTTGCTGTGGCTGCCACATCTATGGAATTTGCCAGGAAAGCAGTTTTAAAAGCTAAAGTCTTATATCAAGAATTAGAGCCTATAATAACTATTGAAGATGCTTTAAAAAAAAATTCATTATTATTTGAACCAAGAGTAATTAAAAAGGGCAATCCATCACAAAAAATTCTTAAGTCAAAAAACAGATTAAATGGAAAGTTTACAACAGGTAGCCAAGAACATTTTTATCTTGAAGGTCAGGTCTCTTTAGTTGTTCCAAAAGAAGATAATAATTTTTTAGTTTATAGCTCAACTCAACATCCATCAGAAACTCAGCAAATTTTAGCTAAAATGTTAAAGCAAAAAAGTAATTCAATCGATGTTTTGGTAAGAAGAATAGGAGGAGGTTTTGGAGGTAAGGAAACTAATTTTATTACTTCTGCAATTTGTTGTTTATTATCTTTCAAAACAAAAAAACCAATTAAGTTAAGATTAGATAGAGATGATGATATAATTATAACAGGAAAAAGACATGATTTTTTTTCCAATTTTGAAGTAGGCTTTGACGATAAAGGTCGAATTAATGGATTAAAATTAAAACTTGCTTCAAGATGTGGAATGTCACCAGATCTATCTCTAGCAATAAATGAAAGAGCTTTGTTACATATAGACAATGCTTATTTTCTAAAAGATTTGGAAGTAAAAAATTATCTTTGCAAAACCAACACCGCCTCATCGACTGCTTTTAGAGGATTTGGAGGAAATCAAGGAATGATGGCGATTGAAAATATTATAGATAATATTTCAAGATTTCTAAAAAAAGATCCAGCTGAAATTAGGAAAATAAATTTTTACGGTCAAAAAGAGAAAAATACTACTCATTATGGCATGAAGATTAAAGACAATGTAATTAACGATTTATTTGATAATCTTAAAACTAAATCAAATTATAAAAGAAGACTACAAAAAATTAGACAATTTAATCAAGCTAATAAATTTAAAAAAAAGGGTATAGCAATTACCCCAGTTAAATTTGGAATTTCTTTCACAACAATTCATTTAAATCAAGCTGGAGCTCTTGTGCATATTTATACAGACGGAAGTATACATATGAATCATGGTGGTATTGAAATGGGTCAGGGCACTCATACTAAAATTGCACAACTTGTATCCAATTCATTTGGGGTGCCATTTGAAAAAATTAAAATTTCAGCAACCAATACATCAAAGGTGCCTAATACATCAGCAAGTGCTGCATCTTCAACTACAGATCTAAATGGAGCAGCAACTCTTAATGCAGTTTCTAAAATTAAGTCAAATTTGAATAATTTTATAAGAAAAAAATACAAAATTTTTTCTAAAAGTGAACCATTATACAAAAATGGAAATATTCTTTTTGGAAATAGAATTTTCAATTTTGACCAAATTATCAATGAAGCTTATTTGAATAGAGTATCTCTTTCCTCATCTGGTTTTTATTCAACACCTAAAATAAATTTCAATAAAAAAACATTTAAAGGAAGACCATTTTATTATTTTTGCTACGGAGCAGCAGTAACGGAAGTTACTATCGATACGCTTACTGGAGAAAACGTCTTGGATAGAGTTGATATATTACAAGATGCAGGAAATGCAATCAATCCAGCTTTAGAACGTGGTCAAATCGAGGGAGGTTTCGCGCAAGGTCAGGGTTGGTTAACTATGGAGGAAGTTATTTGGGGTAAAGATGGAAAGATAAAAACTTTTTCTCCATCTACATATAAGATTCCAGCTGTCACAGATATTCCTAAGATTTTTAATGTAGAAATTTATAAAAAAGGCATGAATGTAGAAAAAGTAGTTAATAAAGCTAAAACAACAGGCGAACCTCCTTTAATGTTAGCAATGAGTGTATTTTTTGCAATCAAAGATGCAATTGCATCAATATCAAACTATCAAAAAATACCTGATCTTGATGCACCGGCTACACCAGAAAAAATATTATTGAGCATAAAAAAATTAAAAAATATAAATTAAATTTATGTCTAACAATTCAAAATTTATGCTGAAAGCTATAGAGCTTTCAATACAAAGTGCAAAATCTAAAGGCGGTCCTTTTGGATGTGTTATTGTAAAAGATAATAAAATAATCGCAGAAGGTCACAATCAAGTAACAGCAGATAATGACCCAACAGCTCATGCTGAAATTGTTGCAATTAGAAACGCATGTGCAAAGTTAAATAATTTTTTTCTTAAAGGATGCGATCTTTATACAAGTTGTGAACCTTGTCCCATGTGTTTATCAGCAATATATTGGTCACATGTGGATAATATTTATTATGCAAATACCAGAATGGACGCAAAAAATATAGATTTTGATGATTCATTTATTTATTCAGAAGTCAAAAAAGATATAACTGAAAGAAAAATCAAGATGATGCAAATGAATAGAGATGAAGCACTAGAGGCATTCAAAATTTGGGAAAACAAAGAAGATAAAATTAAATATTAAATGGAAGTTTTTACTTACGCACTTAAATGGTCAGAATCAATACTAAGGTGGGGACACGTATTGTTTGCAATCTTGTGGGTAGGAAATAGTTTTTTATTCAATTATTTAGATAACAAATTAAATAAGGATATTAGCTCTAAAGATATAGATGGAGAGGGCTACTTAATGCATTCGGGGTTTTTTTATAAACTTTCTAGATTAAAAACTTCTCCTGATAGATCTTATTTAAATCAACTTGTTATTTTTAAGTGGCAAAGTTATTTAACATTCGTCACTGGAATATTACTGTTGATAGTATTGTATTATTACAACTCTGGAGTACTGATGGTTGATAAAAGAGTTTTGGTATTATCTCCATTAGCTGCAATTTCGTATTCAGTTTTATCATTAATTATATCTTGGGTTATTTATGACTTTTTGTGTAAATCAAGTCTTATAAAAAATAATTTTTTATTTATAACTACCATGTTAATTTTACTGGGTCTTTTATCATTTGGATTAACAAAAATTTTTGGACCAAAATTCGCTTTTTTGAGCGTAGGACTAATCATTGGGACAAATATGTTTGCCAATGTTTTTACAGTCATCATTCCAAATCAGATGAATATAATAAATAGTAGTAAAAATAATAAAGATTTTGATATGAGTTTATCTTTAGCTGCAAAGCAAAGATCAATACATAATAATTATTCAACTTTTTTAGTCTTATTTATAATGTTATCAGGGCATTATAGTTTTATTGTCTATCACAAATACAATTGGCTAATTTTATGTTTAATTGCAATTATATCAGCAGTAGGAAGACATTATTTTAATTTAAGGGGTAAAAATATTCATAAACCAAGTATTTTATTTACTTCAATAATCGCTTTGATATTACTTGCTTCAGTAATGTTTATATTCAAAAATTAAATTTAAATGTCAGATAAACTAATTGTTAGCTGGAATGATTACAATAACACAGTCGAAAAATTAGCAATTCAAATAGAGGAAAGTAATTATAAACCAACAATATTGATTGGTATCATGAGGGGTGCTGCTCCAATGATTGATGTGCTTAGTAGAATTTTTAAATTGAAATGTGCATACCTTGCTGTTGAGTCATATAGTGGAAAAGGTGTAGAGGATGAACAGGGAAATATCGTATTTTCAAGAGAAATGAGCTCAATAGCTCCGAATATGGGTGGAAGGATCCTGTTGTGTGATGATTTATCTGATACAGGAATTACTTTTAACAAAAGTATTGATTGGTTAAAAAAATATGAACCAATCAAAGGCAAAATAGAAGACATAAAAACAGCAACTCTTTGGAAGAAAAAAAAATCTACATTCAAACCAGATTTTTGCGCCGTCAGTTTAGAAGCCGATCCTTGGATTGTGCAGCCTTTTGAAATTTATGAAGAAATAAGAATAGAAGAAATTAAAAAAAAACATCAAAAGTAAAAAAAAGGGCGACTAAAAAGCCGCCCTATTTAATTTTAAAATTAATTAAGCTACTAGGAAACTTACAATACTTAGAGCAGCAATAACCCAAATTGCTGGACTAGTTTCGTTAAATTTTCCAGTGAAAATCTTAATTAAAGCATAAGACACAAACGCTAAAGCTATTCCATTGGAAATAGAGTAGGTGAATGGCATTGCTATCATTGCAAGCACTGCAGGACCAGCTTCAGCAGCATCATCCCAAGATATATCTGTAATATTTCTTACAAACAGAGTTGCAATATAAATTAATGCAGCAGCATCAACTTCTTTAGGAAGAGAAGTTGCAAGCGGACTGAAAAATAAACAAGCTAGGAAAAGAAGACCAATTACAAGTGAAGTCATACCAGTTCTTCCTCCAGCTTTTACTCCAGCTGCACTTTCTACATATGTAGTTACTGTTGAGGTACCCATAACAGCACCAGCGACTGTAGAAACACTGTCTGATAACATTGCTTTTTCTACGTCTTTAATTTTTCCGTCAGGTCCAACTTTTCCAGCTACATTGGCTACACTAGTAAGTGTTCCCGCAGTATCAAAAAAGTCAATAAAGAATAACGTAAAAATTACTGTTACCATTGATGCACTTAATGCAGCACCTAAATCAAACGTCATTAGATGTGTCATTGGTGGTGGAGATGAAACAATTCCATTAAAGTTTCCTAGTCCTGTGATCCACGCAATTGCACTAAATACAATTATTCCAATTATTATATTTCCTTTAATATTCATTTTTTCCATAACAATCATTGAAATAAATGCACCCGCACCTAATAATAACATAGGATTAGAAACATCACCCAACTGAACAAGAACCACATCGTTGTTAGTAGTCAAGCCCATTAATTGGAAACCGATGATTGCAAGAAACAGACCAATACCAGCACCAATTCCAAGTTTTAAACTTTTTGGAATTGAGTTGATTAGCCAAGCTCTAAGTGGCGTTAATGAAATTATTAAGAAAACTACACCAGCAACTAACACAGCACCAAGTGCTTCGGCAGGCGTATATTCCATCCCCAAACAAACACCATAAGCGATAAAAGCATTTATCCCCATTCCTGGTGCAAGTCCGACTGGCCAAGTTTTAGCGTAGAATGCAGCTATAAAACAAGCTAATGCTGCCGCAAGAGCTGTCGCTGTAAACACACCACCAAAATCAAAACCACCGTCGGCAAGTATAACAGGATTTAAAAACATGATGTATGCCATAGTCAAAAAAGTTGACACTCCAGCAATCACTTCAGTTTTAAAATCCGTCTTATGTTTTTTATAGTTAAAGTAGTTATCTAACATTAGACCTCCATTTTGATCGTAGAGTATTTGATTCGATTCAAAAAATCTTTTTGGATTGTGTTCATTTTACTCGATATGTTGTTATTTCGATAAAATTTACAACCCTCAGGTTAATTATTTAGTTTAATTTTGTGATACAGTAAAAAGATGAATATTAGAAATTTATTAATAATTTTATCAATTTTTTTTATTTTTTCCGGATGTCAAACAATAAAAGAAAAATCAGACTCAATTGCTGAAAAAGAAAATGAAATATTTGGAAAATTAGTTGGAAAAGAAATAAATGATTTAAAAATTCAATTAGGTAATCCAACGGAAGATTATGTCAATGAGTCAGGAAATAAAGTATTTGTTTATAAGACAAAAAAATATGGGATACCTTGTGAAAGAAAATTTGAAATAAATCAAAATAATATTATTGAGAGATTTACTTCAAGTGGGTGTATCTAAAATGTAAGCCCAAATTGAACTATAATTGTACAAAAAACCCTAATTAGGTAGGTTTAGTAAATTTTACTTTAGATTTTATTTGCTTTAAGGTTTAATAAACAAAAGGGGGATACATGGCGTCAAAAAGATCAAATACTAGATCTATAGGTAATCCAAACCAAAACCTTCCAATGAATAAAACTATACCTTTGGGTATACAGCATGTTTTAGCAATGTTTGCGGGAAACATAACTGTTCCAATTATTGTTGCTGGAGTATTTGGTCAAACACCTGAACAAAAAATATTTTTAATTCAAATGGCATTATTTGTTGCTGGAGTAGCAACAGTTATTCAAACTATTGGATATAAAGATATTGGATCTAGATTACCAATCATTCAAGGAACAAGTTTTGCATTTATACCAATTATGCTACCATTCAAAGCAGCAGGGTTAGGTGCGGTTTTTACAGCAGCTTTTATTGGGGGTATTTTTCAATTTTTTATTGGTAAAGTTTTAAAACCAATAAGACATTTATTTCCACCACTAGTTACTGGAATAGTTGTATTGATGATTGGATTTAGTTTATTAAAAGTAGGATTTATGTATGCAGGTGGTGGTGGTTGGTTGATGAATAACAAACCTGAATTATTTGCTAACGCAAATCATTTAACAATTGCTTTCACTGTTTTAGTAGTTTCTTTATTCTTCAATATGAAGGGCAAAGGAATGCTCTCTTCAGCATCAATTCTTATAGGAATAATAGCAGGCTATATAGTAGCAATGGCTTTAGGAATGGTTAATTATGGAAAAATTTCTTCAGCAGCTTGGTTTGCATTTCCAACACCACTTCAATATGGGATTGATTTTGTACCAGGAGCTATAATCTTAATGTTATTTATGTCCATAGTTACAACTATAGAAACTATAGGTGACATTAGCGCAACAACAATGGGAGGTGCCAAAAGAGAAGCTACTGATAAAGAGTTGTCAGGTGGGATAATGGCTGATGGAGTAGGAACTGCCTTTGGCGCTTTGTTTAATGCAATGCCTAATACTTCATACTCTCAAAATGCAGGGCTTGTAGCTTTTACAGGTGTTGTTAGCAGACATGTTGGAACTGTAGCAGGAGTTATTTTAATTCTAATGGGTCTATTTCCAAAATTAGGTGGAATTATTGCTGCAATGCCAGAGTCAGTAATTGGTGGAGCTGCAATTATAATGTTTGGAATGATAGCTTCAGCTGGAATTAAACTTGTCTCAAAATCAGAAATGAATCAACGAAACATGTTAATTTTAGGACTTTCGTTATCTTTTGGTATTGGAATGTCTTTATTGCCAGACTTTGTAAAAAATATTCCAGATTTTGGAATAAGTTTAAAACTTCTACTAACTACTGGATTAATACCAGCTGGCATACTTGCATTTGTTTTAAACGCTGTAATGGCAAAAAAATAATTTTAAATTTGAACTTGTGGGGAGAAATCCCCACAAGCAAGGTTCAGTACTTATTTAATTTCAATAAGTTTTTTCTTCTTATGCTCTGGGACAATTCTTTCACAAGAAACTGTTAAAAGACCATCTTTAAGCTCAGCACCACTAATTTTTACATCATCTGCAATAGTGAATGATCTCGCAAACTGTCTTTGAGAAATACCTTTATGAATAATTTCTCCATCAGCATCTTTGTGATCAGATTTATTAACTTGTTTAGTTCTTACAGTTAATAAGTTATCCTCAAACTCTACTTCAACATCTTTCTTATTAAAACCAGCTAAAGCAACTTCAATTGCATAGTTGTCCTTACTAGTTTTTCTAATGTTATATGGAGGGTAGTTTGACTGCATTGTCATTCCACCATTTCCTAACATATTTTCAAATTGGTCAAACATATCGTCAAAACCTATCGAAAATGGTCTTAGTGAGTTAAATATTGATAAATCCTTACTTGTCATAATATCCTCCTTTGTTAAGCAAGTTTATTTTATAAGTCCCATAAGGCGACTTATTAATTTAAATGGTAATTATTTTAACTTTTTCAAGATTAAAAACTAATTTTTTTTGGAAATTTTTAAAACAAAAGCATAGTCAAGAGCAATCTCTTCGATAGCACCATCTCGACCTGATTTACCACCATGACCTGCATCCATTTCAGTCTTTAAAAGTAATAGATTATTATCTGTTTTAAAGTCCCTAAGCTTTGCTGTAAATTTTGTAGGTTCATCAAACAAAACTCTATTATCACTTAAACTCGTAGTAATTAAAATGTGAGGGTAATCCATTTTTTTTATATTATTATATGGTGCATAAGAGAATATATAATTAAAATGTTCTTTATTATCTTTAGCGTTTCCAAACTCATCAAATTCACCAACTGTTAAAGGTAAAGAGTGATCAAGGTTTGTTGTAAGCGAGTCTACAAATGGTACAGCCATAACAATCCCTAAGAATAACTGCGGTTCTTGATTTACTACAGCTCCCATCAATAAACCTCCAGCCGAACCACCCATTCCAATTATTTTCTTTTTTGCAGAGTATTTATTTTCAATTAAATATTTTGCTGCATAAATATAATCTAAAAATGTATTTTTTTTATTTGTAAGTTTTCCTTCTTTCCACCATCTCATTCCTTTTTCCATCCCACCTCTTATATGTGCAGTCGCCCAAATTATATTTCTGTCAATAAGACTTAATCCGGTAGATGAAAAACTTGGACTCAAGGAATTTCCATAAGAACCATACCCATATAACAATAAGTTTGCTGAACCATCAATTTTAGTTTTTTTGTGTCTTGTAATTGTGAGTGGCACTAATCTTCCATCATGAGACTTATATTCAATTCTCTCAACAATATAATTATCAGGATTATGTCCAGAAGGGATTTCTTGCTCTTTTACAAGTTCTTTAGATTTAGTTAAAATATTATAAGAATAAACTCTAGAAGGTGTTTTTGGAGAAGAATATCCAATATAAATTTCATCAGTGTTTCTATCTTTTTGTTTGAGAGAAATACTTGGAACATATACCTTTTCATCAGAGAAAATTAATTCCTCTTCCTTATTTGTAGAAATCTTTCTTACAAATAATTTATCTAATGCATTAGAAGTTTCTGAGCGAATTATCCAATCTTTTAAAAAAACAAAGCCACCAACAAGAACCTCATCTTTTGCAGAAATAAATGATTTCCAGTTTTGTTTCTCTAAACTTTCTGAAATATCAATCTTAAAATCTTCAGCATCTTTATTAGTATGGTTATAAAATTTACCATTCCAAGAACTTACAGAATATAAAATTCCTCTTTCTCTTTTTAGTATTAGTTTTGGTTTTGGAATTTTTTCATTTATAGAAAAATAATATTGTTCAGAGGTATTGTGATC
>CABXBX010000001.1 GCA_902510495.1 uncultured Pelagibacteraceae bacterium | reverse complement strand
CATCAAAAGGCACACTTAAGGCTGTTAGTTAGTTACTTCTTTGTATTTTGAAATATAGAGAAAGTATAAAGTTGTAAGTATTATGAAGATAGAATTTATCTGGTGTAAAGAAGCATAAACAATTTTTACACCAGATAAAATTGTTAGTATTCCCAATCCAACCTGAAATAACAAAAATATTCCAATAATCAAAACTGGCTTTAATAAGACTTTATTTTTTTCCTTAAAGGCAAGTATTAATAAATATATATAAACTATAACGATTAAATAAGCTAAAAATCTATGTAAAAATTGAACGATGGATGGATTGTTAAAAACTTTTAAACTTAGAAATTCACTATAGCTACTATCATCAGGAAAAAAACTAGACCCCATCATAGGCCAAGAGTTGTATATTTTTCCAGCATCCATACCTGATACAAATGCTCCTATTATTAATTGAAAAAAAATTAATAAAATAAAAAATTTAATTAAATATAATCTAATTGTAGTTTGATTTTCTCTAAGATTAGTTAATTGAAGAAATTTCCAAAAAACTATAGATAATATTATAAAAGCTGTAAATAAATGTATAGATAACCTATAGTGACTAACATCTACCCTATCAATTAATCCACTTGAAACCATATACCAACCAATAAATCCTTGTAAGCATACAAGAAAAAAAATTATTCCATATTTTTTTAAGACCCAAAATCCATTCTTGAAAGTAAAATAAATCATCGGTATTAAAACAGTTAAGCCAATCAATCTACCTAATTGACGGTGAGCCCATTCCCACCAAAAAATAACTTTGAATTCACTTAAAGTCATATTGTAGTTTTGTTCTTTAAATTCTGGTATAGATTTATAAAGAGTAAAGTATTCTGACCATTTTTCAATTGTTAACGGAGGTAATGAGCCTATAAATAATTCCCAAGTTGTAATAGATAAACCAGAGTCAGTTAATCTTGTTAGTCCACCAACGAGAATAATTAATATAATCATTGATAATAAGACAATCATCCATATTTTTAATTGATTATTTAAATGATTATTCTCACTGTACATAAATAGATAAATATAATAATTATTAATTAATCCAATAAATTAAATGTCGCCCAAAAACAAAAAAAAACTAGAAATAATAAGATCTAAATTAGATAAACTAGATAATAGCCTATTATCTTTAATTAAATATAGAACTAGTCTAGTAAAAGAAGTTTTAAAATTAAAAGAATTTAAAAAAGAAATAATTGATCAAAGAAGAATTAATTTTATTTTAAGAAAAATAAACGGTAAATCAAAGAAACTTAAAATTGACCCTAAGATAACCCATCGTATTTGGAAAAATATGATTTGGTCATATATAGATTACGAAAAAAGAAATTTTAAAAAGAAATAATTATTTACTGTGAGGAGGAAGTTTTTTTTCAACAAAAACTTCATGTTTTCTAGTAGCAGGATTATATTTTTTTGCTTTTAATTTTACTTTAGCTTTTTCTCCGCCTGCAGGTTTTTTTACATAATAAAAAAAGGGACTGTCAGGTTTAGCCTCAGGTACAAGTCTAACTTTAACGTGTGTTTTTTTTGCCATATTATTTTAATCTTTTTAAACTTTTAACAATATTAGAAATTTTAATTAATTTGTTTTTTAAGTTTTGTGAATTTATAGAGTCATTTACAGTTTCGTCAAGTTTTAAAGGATCTTTATTATTTAATATTTTTTTCACACCGCTTATAGTCATCCCCTGATCTTTAAGTAAATAATGAATTTTTTTTAATAATTTGATATTTTTTTCATCATAATATCTTCTATTACCATTAAAAATTTTTGGTTTTAATTGTTTAAATTCTTTTTCCCAAAAACGTAGTGTGTGTGTAGGAACGGAATTTGCTTTTTTAGATTTTAAACCTAATATTTCTACAACTTCACTAATAGTTTTGTATGAGTTATGGTCTTTATCAATCATTTTTTTTATTAATAAAGCTTTTAAATTCTTTTGATGGTTTAAATAAAACTACATCACGTTCGGAAATGGTTTTGTTTTCTTTGGTTTTGGGATTCCTACCTATTCTAGAATTTTTTGATCTTATTGAGAATGTTCCAAATTTTGAAATTTTTACTGATTTATTTTTAATTAAATTTGTAATTATTAATGAAAAAAACTCATCAATAAAATTTTCAGAAATTTGTTTAGAGAAACCGATCTGCATATAAACAGAATTAACTAAGTCTTTTTTAGTTAAATTTGTTCTCATTAGTTTAAATATTATCTCTAATTTTTTGTATCAAATTTCCTTTAACTATTCTATTGCAAACATCTAAAGAATTGGAAAATCCAATAAAATCAGTTCCACCATGACTTTTTACTACAGGTGAGTCTAAACCAATAAATATTGCACCATTGTAAAGCCTTGGATCCAATCTTTTTTTAAATTTATTTAAATTAGATATATTTAATATCGCAGATATTTTTCCTAAAATTGATCCTTTAAATATTTTTTTAAGTTCATCAGTGATAAAATTTGCTGTTCCTTCTGCTGTTTTTAAAGCAACATTACCTGTAAATCCATCAGATACAATTACATTAACATGACCATTCATTAGTTCATTACCCTCTATATAACCATGAAAATCAAAATTATCATTTTTTTTTTCGTTTAAAGTTTGAAATGTTTCTTTAATTATTTCATTTCCTTTTAATTCTTCTGAACCAATGTTTAATAATGCGGTCTTAGGCGTTTCATTAGGATATAATGATTTATACAAAGATGCCCCCATAATAGAAAAATCTACGAGATTCTTTGAGCTACATTCAATATTAGCACCCAGATCCAAAACAACACTCATGCCTTTTTTATTTGGCCATAGAGCAGATAGAGCTGGCTTATCTATATTTTCAATCATCTTTAAATTTAATTTGGCTATAACAAGTAGTGCCCCAGTATTTCCGGCAGATATGACGATATCAGCCTTTCCTTTTTTAACACTATCAATAGCTAGCCACATGCTAGTATCTTTTCCTCTTTTAGCAGCCTCTAAAGGACTATCAGTGCTTTTAACAACATTGTTAGTATGAGTTATGTCATAAAATTTACTATCTATTTTTTTTCCAAAAGTTTCTCAATTTCTCTTTTATCTCCAAAAATTTGAAAATAGTTTTCATTATTTGATTTATGATTGTGAATTATGCCATCAATTATTTTTTTTGGTGAACCATCACCACCCATTGCATCAACTGCAATTTTAATTAAATTTGACATTTTTGTTTATAATTAATCTTTTGGGTCTAAAACTTGACGGCCTTTATACATACCAGTTTTTAAATCTAAGTGATGAGATAGTCTATATTCACCTGATTTTTTATCTTCGACAATATTCTTAGATGAGAATTTCATATTTTGCGCTCTTCTCATTCCGGTTCTTGAAGGAGTTTGTTTTCGTTTAGGTACAGCCATAATTAAAGCTTACTTACACCTTTTAAAAAAAAATTCAAAGTTTTTTTCATCAAATTTGAGTTAAAATTGTCAAAATATTCAACTAAATTATCAATATTATCAAAATCTTCTAAAAAAGCAGAAAGTTTTTTTGATTTTTCACTTTTATTTAATTCATCCCAAAAATGAACCTCGGAAACAATGGCATGGAAAAGATTTAAATAAACTTTCATCTTTTTGTTTATTGATTGATCACCATAACCAATTTCTCTAATACTTAATTCTAATTGTCTAAAGTTAAAATCATAAATTTTTTGTAAAATGTCCTTATTTTCCTTGTTTTTGAAGTTTTTTAAAAAAAAAGCAAAATGAATGAGAAAAAACGTTAATCGGTCTGAAAAATTGTCTTCTCTATTTAATGATTGGTATAAATCTTTATTTCTAGAGTAATTGATCAAATTGTTATAAATATTAATATAATTTTGGTCCATGATTAAATTATTATATATATTTTTATTTGCATTTGTAGTCACAAATTGCTCTTTTAAAAAAGTAGTCAAACATCATGGCGTGCCTTTTCTAGAGAAAAAACAGAAATCATTAATAATTAACGAGACAACTAGTAATGATATTAGACGGATTCTGGGTGCGCCATCAACAAAAAGTAAATTTGATAATGATGTGTGGATATATATTGAAAGAAAACAAACCCAATCTAAAATAAAAAATCTAGGTAAAATGAAAATCTTTAAAAATGATGTTCTTGTATTGGAAATTGATAGTTATGGTATTCTCAAAAAAAAAGAATTTTATGATATGGACGATATGAATAATATAAAGATAGTTAAAGATACTACCTCTGCGTCTTTTTCTAGAAATTCTTTCATTTATGATTTTATGTCAAGTATGAGACAAAAAGTTAATGACCCTCTTGGTGTGAGGGCCAAAAAACGTAAAGAAATTAACCAGCGATAACAGCTAACAATAACAAAGCAACAATGTTTGTGATTTTTATCATTGGGTTGACTGCAGGACCTGCTGTATCTTTATACGGATCTCCAACTGTATCACCAGTTACAGCAGCCTTATGAGCCTCTGATCCTTTTCCGCCATGATTTCCATCTTCAATATATTTCTTTGCATTATCCCAAGCTCCACCACCAGCAGTCATTGAGACGGCTACAAATAATCCTGTGATAATTACACCTAATAACATTGCTCCAACAGACGCTAATGCAGCAACTTGGCCACCGATTGCAAATATGATAAAATATAAAACTATTGGCGATAAAACTGGTAACAAAGAAGGAATAATCATTTCTTTGATTGCTGCTACCGTAAGTAAATCTACTAACCTGGCATAATCAGGCTTTTGTTTTCGCTTCATTATACCCGGAAATTTTTTAAATTGTCTTCTCACTTCAACAACGACTGCCCCACCAGCTCTTCCAACTGCTTGCATTCCCATAGATCCAAATAAGTATGGTAGCATTCCACCAATCAATAAACCAACAACGACATATGGATTTGATAAATCAAAAGTAACAACGATCCCTTCTAAATTAGATCCAGCTTCTTTTGAAAAATGCTTAATATCTTCAGTATAAGCTGCAAAAAGAACTAGAGCACCTAAGCCAGCAGAACCTATAGCGTAACCTTTTGTTACAGCTTTTGTAGTATTTCCAACAGCATCTAATGCATCTGTTGTTTTACGAACATTGTTAGGTAATTTTGACATTTCTGCTATTCCTCCTGCATTATCAGTAACAGGTCCATAAGCATCTAGAGCTACAACCATACCTGCTAAAGCTAACATTGTAGTTACAGCAATAGCGATACCATATAATCCAGCTATATGATTAGTTAATAAAATACCAGCAACAATAATTAATGCTGGTATAGCTGTTGCTTCTAAAGAAATAGCTAAACCTTGAATTACGTTTGTTCCATGTCCTGTAGTAGATGAACTTGCAACACTTCTTACAGGTCTATAATTTGTTCCAGTATAATATTCAGTAACCCAAATTAATAATCCAGTAATAAGTAAACCGATAATACCACAATAATAAAGGCTCATACCTGTAAATGATATATTTTCTAAATTATAAGTACTTTCGAAACCTAATACGTAATCAGTTACTGGATATAAAATAGCCAACGAAGCTAAAGCCGAAACAACAAATCCTTTATATAAAGCTCCCATAACATTTTTTGATTTACCAAGTTTCACAAAAAAAGTTCCTATAATTGACGTTAAAATACAAGCTCCACCTATTGTTAATGGATAAATCATCATTGATAAATCACCTGGAAAAAAAATTGAAGACAAAACCATTGTTGCAACTATTGTAACAGCATAAGTTTCAAATAAATCTGCTGCCATACCTGCGCAGTCACCGACATTGTCACCAACATTATCTGCAATAACAGCAGGGTTTCTTGGATCATCTTCAGGGATACCAGCCTCAACTTTACCTACAAGATCAGCCCCCACATCAGCACCTTTAGTAAAAATACCACCACCTAATCTTGCAAAAATTGAAATTAATGATGCACCAAAACCAAGTGCAACTAGTGCATTTACTATTTCTCTTTCGTCAACATTGAATTTTAACAATAAATAATAATAAACAGCTATAGATAATAGAGCTAGTCCAGCAACTAACATACCGGTAACTGCTCCTGATTTAAAAGCTACTGAAAGACCACTAGCTAATCCTTTTCTTGAGGCTTCAGCTGTTCTAACATTAGCTTGAACAGAAACAAGCATACCTACATAACCAGCTATACCAGATAAAGTTGCACCAATTAAATAACCTAAACCTACAAGGATACTAAAAGCGTAACTAACAATTACCAACACAACCACTCCAACAATAGCAATAGTTTTATACTGTCTTGCTAAATAAGCTTTTGCACCAATTTGAATAGCTGATGCAATTTCTTGCATTTTGTTATTACCAGGGCTTGCGTTTAAAATATTTTTACCTGTAAAATATCCATAAATTATAGATAAAAAACCTGCAGCAATTGTGTAAAGAAGTATTGATTCGACAGTTGTATTCATAAGAAACCTTAATTAAGTTGTTGGTTGTTAGTTATTAAAAACCGCACAATACAAAAAAAGAAATAAAAGGCAATAATTAACTTTTAGAAACTATGTTGGTAACCTTTGTCATTTAGTGCAATTTTCTTCCCTTTTTCATCGAATATTAGAGGTTTTTTCTTATTAGAACAAATTTTTCCAATTTTTGAAATTTTTACCCCTAATGATTTAAAAGTTTTAGATATAATTCTAGATTTTGATCTAGAAGCTGTAAATAAAATTTGATAATCATCACCTTTTGAAACAAAATTAATTTTTTTCAATTTTTTTTCTAAGAGAATTTTTTTTAAGTTATTTGAAATAGGAATTCTATCTAAATATAATTCGTAGGATAATTTTTGTTTATTAATAAGTTTTTCCAAATCACTTAACAAACCATCTGATACATCTATAGATGTATTGGCAAAATTTAATAATTTTTTTGGTAAATTAACATACAGTCTAGGACAATAATATTTGTCTTGAAAATATTTCATTTTATTTTTGCTGGTGATTATCTCTTTTTTTAAAGACTTTAAACCTACGAAACTATCACCTAAATAACCAGTGACATAAATATCGTCATTTAATTTTGCATTATTTCTAAAAATAATCTTTTTTGAAAAACCTAAAGAAGTTATTGTAAAACTTAGCTTATTTGAAAAAACAGTGTCTCCACCAGAAAGGGAAATACCAAATTTTCTTTGTTCTTTTTTTAAAGATTGTGAAATTTTTCTTAAATTTATTTTTGAAAAATTTTTACTATTACCAGAACTAGAGATAAAATAATATTTAGGTATAACTCCTTTGCACATTAAATCAGATATAGAGGATCTTAATATTTTTTTTATTACTAATTCAGGTTTTTCAAAATTAAAAAAATGTATTCCATCAACATATGTATCAACTGAAATAACAGTGTTCTTGGATTTATCGAAAAAAACATCATCATTTAATCCTAATGAGCTCTTATTATTTTTTGATAATTTTGAAAAGTAATTTTTGATTATTTCAAATTCATGCATCTGAATTTCTTATTTTTTTTGCTATATTGTCTAATATAGCATTTAGGTATTTTGTTTGAGAGTCGTTAAGAAAAAAATTAGATGCATTTAAGTATTCTTTAATGATTATATTTATTGATAAATTTGGTTTATATAAAATCTCAAAAGTTGCTGATTTTAATATTACTTGAAATATTTTATCTAGATTTTTAAGTTTTAATTCTTTTCCTAAATTTTTTTCTAATTCTTCAGCAATTATTTCATTACGTTCTATTGTGCCTAAGACTATATCTTTAATAAATTTTTTAAACCTATGTTTTGGAATGTCTAATTGGGTATTGTCATTAAACAAATTCCCATATAATTTTTGAATAATAATTACTCTAGGATTATTTTTTGGACTAAAGGCTGATTTCATTTTTGTGACAAAACTGATACAATTGCACTAGCAGCTTCTGCACCTTTTTTTTTTCTTGCTTTGGCCTGTTGAACATTTAAACAAGTAATTATTCCATTTCCTACTGGTTTTTTTGAAATTAATGACAGTTTCATAATAGCATTTGTAGAGGTTTGAGATATAAAATCAAAATGTGGTGTTTGTCCTTTTATAACGCAACCCAATGCAATAAAAGCGTGATAACTTTTTAAATTTTTAGATATTGTTACAGGAATCTCAAAAACACCTGGAACTTTAATTATCTTAACAACAAAGTTTTTTGGTAGATTTTTTTGAGCACTCCTCAATAGTCCAATAGATATATCTTTATAATAATCAGCTATAACAATTAAAATTTTTTTTTTCATTAAATAATCTCTTGCTTTGTTATTTTTATACCATAACCATCTAAACCGATAACCTTTTTAGGTGACTTTGTTATCAAAGTCATGTTTTTAATCTTTAGGTCTTTGATAATTTGTGCTCCAATACCATAATTTCTAATTAATTTGTCTTTTCCTTTTTTATAAAAATCCTTATCTTTATAGTCCTTTAAAGTTTGTGTTACAGATCTAAGGTTTGAGTCTTTTATGAAAACTAAAACACAATTATTAAATTTCTTAAAATAATTAAGTGTTTTGTTAAATGAATTTGGTAATTGTTGATTTATTAAATAATTCTTAACTACATTAGACGAAATTACTCTTACTCTAGGGGTAATACCTCTTTTTATAGTTCCTTTAACAAGAGCGAAGTGTTCAGAACCATCTAAAAGATTTTCATATATTCTTATCTTGTATTTTTGTTTTTTTACTTCAATATAACTTTGTTTTTTTAATCTTATTAATTTTTCTTTTTTCAATCTGTAGGCGATTAGATCTTCAATTTTTCCTATTTTAAGTTTATGTTTATTTGCAAAATCAAAAAGTTCTTGGCCTTTAGCCATTGTCCCATCTTCATTCATAATCTCACAAATAACAGCTGAATTATTCTTTTTAGCAAGTTTTGAAATGTCAACTGATGCTTCTGTATGACCTGCTCTTACAAGAACACCTCCATCTTTTGCTATTATAGGAAAAACATGTCCTGGTGAAACTATATCTTTTTTATTTACATTTCTTTTTGATGCAATTTTTATTGTACGTGCTCTATCTTTTGCTGAAATTCCAGTTGTAATACCTTTTTTTGCTTCGATCGAAATTGTAAAGGCAGTCTTATTTCTAGACTGATTTACCGGAGACATAAGTGATAAATTTAGTTTCTTTGCTTGCAAGCTATCTAAAGCCAAACATATTAAACCTCGACCGTATTTAGCCATAAAGTTGATATTATTGGCGTTTGTATCTGAGGTTGAAATAACAAGATCCCCTTCGTTTTCTCTTTTTTCATCATCAACTAAAATAAACATACCACCTTTTTTTGCAGTATTTATTATTGTTTCAATTGAAGAGTATTTACTTTTTTTCATAAAAAAAATTTTTTACATATTTAGAAAGTATGTCAATTTCAATATTAACTAAACTTTTTTTCTGTAATTTTGACAAATTTGTTAACTTAAATGTATGAGGAATTACCCAAATTTGAAAACTTTTTTTTGTAACCTTGGATATAGTCAATGAAATGCCATTGACACAGATTGAAGCTTTTTCAATAATATTTTTTCTTTCTTTGGAGGGGATTTCAAAATCAAAAAGATAGGATTTGTCTATTTTCTTTACACTTAAAACCTTTCCAATAGTATCGACATGTCCTTGACATATGTGACCTGATATTTTTTGACCATATTTTAATGGAAGTTCTAAATTAATTTGTTCGTTAATTTTGAGATATCTAAATTTAGATCTTTCTATCGTTTCATTTGAAAGATAAAATTCCATAATCTTATTATTAATAGTTATAAGAGTTAAACATACACCATCACAAGCAATAGAAACTCCAATATCTTTTTTTGAGACCTTAATATCTGATTTAATAAAAATATTTATTCCTTTTGGTCTCTTAATAATTTTTTTAATAACACCTTTTTTAAAAATAATTCCGTTAAACATTTTATCTTTTATAAATGGTAATGGTGTCTTTGGCTAGTTTAGAGCTAATTTTTGATTTAATTTTATACTTATTATTTAGGATACCATTTGATGTAAATATCACATGTTTTTTACTTTTTGATAGGATCTTGGGACTTTTAAAGAGGTAAAATACATTTACAAAACGATGATTTAGTATGTCTTTTGTTATTTTGTCTCCTCCCTCAATTAATAAGTTCTTCACACCTAGTAAAAATAATTTTTTTAGAATAGCCTTAAAACCAAATTTGTTATTATTATCTAATCTACTTTTTACTAAAATAATCCCTTTTTTTTTTAAAATTTTAATTTTAGAACTGTTATTTGAATTATGAAAAATTATCGTATTATTATTGTTAGTAGATTTAAAAATATAAGTATTCAACTTTATATCCAAATCTTTATCCAGAATAATTCTTTTTGGGGAAAAATTTTCAAATCCTTTTAATCGACAGTTTAATTTAGGATTATCTGTGTTTAGAGTTTTGCTTGAGATTAATATAGCATCATGTTTAAATCTTAAATAATGAGATGTTTTGTCAGATATTGAACTGGTTATTCTTTTTACTCCTTCGCTGTAGATTAAATTATTCTTTGAAACAGCTATTTTAGCTGTAACAAATGGTATTTTATATTTTCTATTAATAATATATGAGTCATAAAGATCTATAGCTTCATTTTTTAAAAGACCTTTTCTAACTTTAATATTTTTTTTACTTAAGATTCTATAGCTTCTACCTTTTACTTTATTATCTATGTCATTTATCGAATAAAAAACTTCATTAATACCGCTCTTGATTATACTTTTTGTACAAGGAGGTGTTTTTCCATAATGATTACAAGGCTCAAGTGTTACATACATTTTAGAACCTGTTATGTTTTGAAAAGAATTATTTATAGCATTTGACTCAGCGTGTGGTCTTCCATTAAAACCTGTTTGACCAATTGAAATAATTTTATCATTTTTTACTATTAAACAGCCTACTGATGGATTTTCCCCAGTTAATCCTTTTCTAGCTCTTGCTAAATAAATAGCAAGTCTCATATAATTCTTGTCTTTTTGAGAAAATTTATCTTTTTTTGTAGACATCTAACTTGTCCACAAATTGTACAAAGTCTTTTTCTTCTCGAAAATTTCTATAAACAGATGCAAATCTAACATAAGCTACGGGATCAAGCTCTTTTAGGCCTTCCATCACCATTGTGCCTATTGTGTTTGTTGAAATTTCACTTTGGCCCAATTCCTCTAAAGATCTTGAAATTCGACTAATAAATTTCTCAGTGGTTTCTGTATCTATTGGTCTTTTTTTTAGTGCTATAAATACAGACTTTGCAAGTTTATCTCTATCAAACGCAGATTTTCTGCCGTTTTTTTTTACAACCATAATTTCTCTATACTGAACTCTTTCAAATGTTGTAAACCTTGCACCACAAACACACAATCTCCTTCTGCGTATAGCGGTTCCGTCTTCGGTTGGACGTGAGTCGACAACTGAGGTTTCACCCTTTTTACATATAGAACAGATCATTTATTTAAATTTTTATAAATTGGAAATGAAGAACATAAATCTATAACTTCATTTCTCACTTCTTCCTCAATTTTACTATTATCATTAGGATTTTCAGAAAGACCTTTTATAACTTTAGTAATCAGTTCTCCTACTTTTTCAAATTCTTTTAAACCAAAACCTCTTGTGGTTGCTGCTTGAGAACCTAATCTAATACCAGAAGTAATCATTGGTTTTTCAGTGTC
The DNA here is from genome assembly GCA_902510495.1 of uncultured Pelagibacteraceae bacterium. GTDB lineage: Bacteria > Pseudomonadota > Alphaproteobacteria > Pelagibacterales > Pelagibacteraceae > Pelagibacter. The sequence goes on along the minus strand of CABXBX010000001.1, from coordinate 40,397 downwards.
AAATGGTATTCCATTTTTATTACAAGTTATATTGGCTCTACATAAACTTTCTGAAGCTAAATTACCTTTTACATTGAAGGGTCTTAGATCAACCAACATTAAGTGAGTATCTGTTCCTCCAGAATAAATTTTAAAACCATTGTTTTTTAAAGTTTCAGCTAAAATTTTTGCATTAGCTAAAACATTTTTTATATAAGTTTGAAATTCAGGTTTCAAAGCTTCAAAAAATCCTGCAGCTTTAGCAGCAATTATATGCATTAAAGGTCCACCTTGATATCCAGGGAATACAGCGGTATCAAACTTTTTGCCCAAATCTTCATTATTTGATAAAATTATTCCACCTCTTGCACTTCTAAAAACTTTATGAGTTGTAGAAGTAACAACATGAGCATAATCACATGGATTTGGGTACCCTTTTCCAGCAACTAGTCCTGAAAAATGTGCCATATCAACCATTAGATAAGCTCCCACCTTGTCAGCAATTTCTCTAAATCTTTTGAAATCAATTATTCTTGAGTAAGCACTTCCACCAGCAATAATTAATTTTGGTTTATGCTCTAAAGCAAGTTTTTCAACATTGTCATAATCAATAAGCTCAGATTTTTTATCAACATCATAACTGATTGCATTAAACCATTTACCAGACATTGAAATTTTTAAACCGTGTGTGATATGGCCACCAGAATTTAAACTCATTCCCATAAATGTATCATTTGGTTTAAGTAATGCTAAAAAAACAGCACCATTAGCTTGAGCACCTGAATGTGGTTGTACATTAGCGTATTTACAATTAAAAAGTTTTTTTATTCTTTCTAATGCTAATTGTTCAGCAACATCCACATGTTCACAACCATTGTAATATCTTTTTCCCGGATATCCTTCTGCATATTTATTAGTTAACACAGAACCTTGAGCCTCCAAAACAGCTTGAGAAACTATGTTCTCAGATGCTATTAATTCTATATGGTTTTGCTGTCTTACTAATTCATTATTGATTGCTTTAAATAAATCTGGGTCAGTTTTCTGAAGACTTTTTTCAAAAAAATCTTCATAACTTGAATTTATATATTTTGATTCACTAGACATTTTGTTTTAAATCTTCCTCACTCTTTTTTTATGCCTGCCACCTTCAAATTTAGTATTTACGAATACGTCAATACATTTAAATGCAGTATTTTTTTTTGTTAACCTAGATCCTAATGTAATAATATTTGCATTGTTATGCAATCTAGATAATTTTGTATTTTTAGTAGAATAACACACCGCAGCCCTAATTTTTTTGTGTCTGTTTGCCGCCATTGACATACCCATGCCTGAACCACAAACTAAAATACCAATATTTTTACTATTTTTGGCTACTTTTTTACAAAGCTTATGTGCATAATCAGGATAGTTCACAGAGTCTTTGGAATTATTAGTACCTAGATCAAAAAAAGAGTATTTATTTTTAAACTTTTTTTTAATTTGTTCCTTAAGAGTAAATCCTGCGTGATCTGATGAAATGAATAATTTTTTCAAACTAATTAAATTTATGGTCTAAAACACATGCAACTAAATGTATTCTATTTTCTTCTCCACCATTGAATGCATTGTGATATTTGGTATTGTTTGTAATCCAAACAGATCCATCTGCTGGCAAATGTTTTGCAACATTATCAATTACCATTATTGAACCTGGATTTGTAATTATAGGAATATGTAATCTAGGTTCTGGATCTCTATGCCAACTTAATGTAGATCTTGGTTGTTTTAATAAAATTCTAACTCGACCCAACTTATACTTTGAGGACAAAACATCAAAAACTTCTTTAAAGTAAGTTTTTTTATAATCTTCAATAAATTCTGAGTATTCAGCTTCGTTAATCATTTCATCTCTAACAACTTCTTTGCCAGATCCGTCTGGTTTAGTCCAAAACACACCTCTGGCTTTATGACCTTTAATTGAGTCTGGATCACCAGGTATTTGTGTTAATGAAATAGCACCAAAATTAGTAATTCCATCAGGTCCATTAAAATCTTTTATTTTTAGTATTTCTTTGTATGCTTTTTGAAGCTCAACAATATCAAATTTGACATCTTGCTTTTGAAAATCATTATAATTTAAATTCATATATAAATATTTGTCTCTTGATATTGTTTAATATCCTTTTTCAGATATATTTGTATATTACATTTGTCGCATTTTTAAAATAAATTTAAACATGATTACAGGAAAATATCCCAGTTTGAGACTTAGACGTAGTAGAAAAAGCGATTGGTCCAGAAGATTAGTTGAAGAAAACAACCTAACACCTAATGATTTCATCTTGCCTGTTTTTTTAATTGATGGAAACAACAAAAAACAAGCAATAGAATCTATGCCTGATGTATATCGATATTCATTAGATAAAATCACTTTTATCGTAGATAGAGCTATAAAAAAAGGATTGCCAATGATTGCTTTATTTCCAAATACTCAAAAAAAGAAAAAAAATTACCTGGGTACTGAGGCTTTAAACGAAGACAATTTGGTTTGTAAAGCTATCCGATTAATCAAAAAAAAATATAAAAATGAAATTGGTATTATGTGTGATGTAGCTTTAGATCCTTACACATCACATGGTCATGATGGTTTAATAAAGAACAATTATATACTAAATGATGAAACTAATAAAATTCTAATTGACCAATCATTATTACAAGCGCAGATGGGTTGTGATGTATTGGCTCCATCTGACATGATGGATGGCAGAATAGGCGAAATAAGAAAATCACTTGATAAAAATGGTTTCAAAATGACTCAGATATTATCTTATGCTGTAAAATATGCCTCTGGTTTTTATGGGCCATTTAGAGATGCTGTTGGTTCTAAAGGTCTCTTAAAAGGAGATAAAAAAAATTATCAAATGGATTTTAGAAATAGTAACGAAGCACTAAGAGAAGTTGCTTTGGACGTAAAAGAAGGAGCTGATATGGTAATGGTAAAACCAGGACTACCCTATCTAGATATAATTAGACTGGTCAAAGATAATTTCAAAATACCAGTTATGGCTTACCAAGTTTCAGGTGAATATAGCTTGTTGTCTAATGGTATCAAAAAAGGAACAATTGATGATCATGCCATTTTAGAAAGTCTTATTTCTTTTAAAAGAGCTGGTGCGAATGCAATTGTAAGTTATTACGCTGATAAATTAGATAAGATTTTGAAATAATTATTTAATTGTATTTATAAATTCCAATCTACTTTTTGGTTGATTTAGATTATTTGGTTTTAAAATAGTTTTTTCTAAATAATCACCTACTAACTTTAATCCTTTTTGTAAATTTATTAAATCAACTTTTTCATCATTTCTGTCAATAAGAAAATTTGGAACTACTCTTTTTTCATTAGGGGATTTTGAAATATATATTAATTCATTTTCAACTAATTCTTTATCAACTAATTTGTCTAATTCTAAGTCAAAGCCAACAAGCTTAAATAATTCTAATTCCCAAAATATATACTCTTTAATCCAATGTGTTTCTTCAAGTATTGAATAAAATCTATTTATCAATCTATAAATAATTTCATTAGTTTGAGATTCTGCGGTTAATAATTTTACTAATTGCATTGCAGAAATTATGCATGTTAACTTTTGAGGATTATCAAAATAAAGTGGTGATAAAGCTTGTTGAATTTCAATCTTAAAATAACCAATTTTATTTTCTGTTTTTGAATTAAAATTTATGTGTATTTTATTTCCGATTTGAAGATAATTTTTAATTTTTTTCGAAGTTCCACCAAAAATTATACCAGTTACTTTTCCATGATTTTTTGTAAAAATTTCTGATATTAATGAGTTTTCATTATATCTGTTTTTTGAAAGTAAAAAACCACTATCGTCCCAAATCATATATCACTAATGTTTTTTAAACATAAGATTGCAGCATTTTGTTCTGCATCTTTTTTCGATTTACCTTCTGCAATATATAATTTTGAGTCCACTAACTTTACTCCGACTTTAAAAAGAGGCTTATGTCTAGGCCCAGTATTCGAAATTAGTTTGTATGAAGGTAGCTTTTTATATTTTTTTAACGAAAATTCTTGTAATTTGGTTTTTGCATCAATTTGGGTAATTATACTATTTTTTATATGATCTGACCATAAACTTAAAATAACTTTTTCTACAGAATTAAATCCTTTTTCTAAATATACCGAACCCATTAACGCCTCCAAACTATCGGCTAATACTTTATCCTCAATTATATTTTTTTTATTAAAAGTTAAAACATATTTATTTAGTTCAATTTTTTTTGCAATTTCAACACAAGTCTTTCTATTCACTAGAGATGCAAATTTTTTATCTAAAATACCTTCCTTTTCTTTTGGGTATATTTCAATTAGTTTTTTTGACATTACTAATCCCAATACTCGATCACCTAAAAATTCTAATTTTTCATAATTATTTTCTTTATTAAAACTTTTATGTGTTAAAGAACGTATTAATAACTCTTTATCTTTAAAATTTATCTTAATTTTTTTTTCTAAATCTAAGAAATTTATCTTCATTATTTTATTTTTTTGAAAAATCTATTAAGTCTTAAAATTTCATCCCAATTCCAAATTGAAAAAATACTACCCTTTGATCTATCAGAAGAAAAAAAAATAAATTGCGCTTTTCCTACTAAATTATCTCTATGTACATATCCTACGCTTGATAAAAATCGACTGTCTTTAGAACAGTCTCTGTTATCACCTAAAAAAAAATAATGATTTTCTGGAACTTTGAAAGTATCGGAATTTTGATATGGAAATTTTTTTAAATAAACTGAATGATATCTTTTTCCATTTAATTGTTCTTCAAATGTAAATACATTTATTTGTTTTTTCCCACAAAATATTACATCAGAGGATGATATTTTAGACTTAATAATTTCACTATTATTTACATATAAATTAGAATTAATAAATTTAATTGTATCACCAGGAATTCCAATTAATCTTTTAATATAGTCTGTTCTGTTATCAGCAGGCGTTTTAAATACCACAACATCTCCTCTTTGTGGTTTATTATAGATTAATCTTCCTTTGAACAAAGGTGGACTAAATGGAAATGAATGTTTGCTATAACCATATGAATATTTGGTAACAAAAATTCTATCACCAACTAATAAATTTGGTTCCATGGATGATGAGGGTATATAAAAAGGTTGAATTAATAATGATCTAATAATTATAGCTATAACTAATGCATAAAATAAAGTTTTGATATTTTCTATTAAAAAATTTTTATTTAACATTAGATATTTTGTATTATTGCAAATGCTATTGAATAATCCTTTTCATCTGAAATTGAAAGAAACAAATTGAATCTTTTTATTTTAAACCTTTTCTTAATAAGATTATCAATTTTTTTAGATTTATAGTAAAAGGGTTTACCCTGATTATTATTTAAAATTTCAATATCTCTAAGATTCAAATTGTTTCGAAAACCTGTTCCAATAGATTTGGCTAAAGCTTCTTTTGCAGCAAATCTTTTAGAAAAATAATTAGTCTTATTTGAATTTTTTTTGGAAAATTTGATTTCATTTTTTCCAAAAGTTCTTAGAATAAAACTTTTATTATTAATTAAAGAACCAATTCTTTTATTTTGAACAATATCAACACCTATTCCTAGAATTTTCATATCCTTTTATCTTAAAATCTTTTTAAATCTTTTTATAACTATTGGGAGCCCGTCAAAAATAGACTCACCAATTAAAAAATGGCCAATATTAAATTCTTCAATTTGATTAATTTTGGTTAAAAGTTTTGTAGATTTATAATCTAAACCATGTCCTGCATGAACTTCTAAATTATTTTTTTTTGCAAAGATTGCACATTTTTTTATCTTTTTTATTTCATATAAGTATTTTTTCTTGGATTTAATTAAATTTGCTAATTTTCCTGTATGAATTTCTATACAATCGGCTTTTAATTCTATTGCTGTTTCGACATCAGTCAAAGATGGATTTATGAATAAGCTTGTTCTAATCTTTTTTTTCTTAAATTGATTAATTATTTTTTGTAATTTTTTTTTATTTTTTTTTAAGTTAAGACCACCCTCTGTTGTAATTTCTTTTCTATTTTCTGGCACAATGCATATGAAATTAGGTTTTATTCTTAAAGCTATATTTACAATTTTTGGATTTGTTGAAATCTCTAAATTGACTAGTAAATTTTTTTTGGAACAAATCATTTTTGCATCAAGATCTTTTATATGTCTTCTGTCTTCTCTAAGGTGAATAGTAATTGAATTCACTCCTAATTTTCTTAAGTAATCAGCGGCAACAATTGGATCGGGATGTTGTTCTCCACGAGCATTTCGTAAAGTGGCTATATGATCAATATTAACACCTAATCTTTTCACTTAATAAATCTACTACCGGGTTTTGTAATTGGAATTAACTTTAAACCTTCTGGAATTTTATTTTTCTTAAATGTAGGTACGTCAATTTTTAATTGCGAAATTATTTTTTTTTTTATTTTCAAAGATTTTTTTGAAGATCTATCTATAATTGATGCAAATCCAACCAATGATGCTTTTGATTTTTTAATTAATTTTACACATTCTAAGCTGGATTTTCCTGTTGTTATTACATCTTCAATAATTAAGACTTTTGATCCTTTTTTTATTTTAAATCCTCTTCTTAAAGAAAATTTTCCTTTTACCCTTTCACAAAAAATAGTTTCTTTTTTTAATAATCGGCCTATCTCATAACCAATAATTATACCACCCATTGCTGGAGCTAAAATCATATCAAAATTTTTGAATTTTTTTTTAATCTTAAAAGCTAAAGATTTACATAGCTGTTCTGCTTTGGAAGGATGACTGAGAAGTTTTGCGCACTGTATATATTTAGGTGAGTGCAAACCTGAGGATAAAACAAAGTGGCCTTCTAATAGTGCTTTAGTCTTTATTAAAATATCTAAGGATTTTTTGTGTGAAAGCATTTCTTTTATCTTCGTGTCTGATTATTTTAAATTTTATACCCTTTTGTTTAAGCTCTGCAATAAAATTAGTGAAATTTTTTAGATCTCTTATTATTAATTGAAACTTAAAATTAATATAATTGGGGTTTTTACCAGCCATCTCAAGGTTTGAAATATTCAATTTATGACTCCCTATTAATGAGCTTACATTTCCTAATTGTCCTGGTTTATCGGGTAAAGAAATCCACAAAGTTGTATTATATTTTTTTACCCTTTCTTGTTTTTCCTCACCTCTTTCATGCCAGTATCTTCTTATAGCAGCTCTTGCTTTTCCAGTTTTAGTAGCTGGTATCCAATGCAATGAGGGAGACTGTTTTTTTGAAGTAATGATATTTACTCTGTCTCCGTTTCTTAAAATACTTTGAAGTTCTGATTTATTTCCGTTAACTTCACATCCGATAGCTGTATCTCCTACTTTTGTATGAACAGCATAAGCAAAGTCAATTGCAGTTGCATCTTTAGGTAATTTAATAACAGATCCTTTTGGTGTAAAACAAAATACATTTTCTTGGAACATTTGTAATTTAGTATATTCGTAAGAATGTTCTGGATTTTCATTTTTTTCTATAATTTCTACTAGATCTTTCAACCAATCGTATTCTTTCCAAGTAAGAGAACTAAATTTCTCTGATGATTTATATTGCCAATGAGAAGCTATACCTCTTTCAGCAAAATCATGCATATCAATTGTTCTAATTTGAATTTCAATTGGTTTTTTATATGAACCAATAACAGCTGTATGAATTGATTTATAGCCATTGATTTTAGCTGAAGAAATATAATCTTTAAATTTGCCCGGTATACAATTGTATTCTTTATGTATTACACCTAAAGTTTTATAACAATCATCTATATTTCTTAAGATTATTCTAAATCCTATTATATCTGTGATTTGTTCTAGAGAGACACGTTTTTTTTGAACTTTTCTCCAAATTGAAAATGGTGTTTTTTCTCTTCCATAAATTTTTGATTTAATATTATTTTTGTTTAACAATAATTGTATTTCGTTAGAGAGAGTTTCAAAAATATCTTTTTTATCTAATTTTATTTCATCTAGTCTGTTTTGTATCAAAGTTCGTGCCTCATTGTTAAGTACTTCAAATGATAAATCTTCTAGCTCATCTCTAATTCTATGCATACCCATTCTGTCAGCTAGTGGAGCATAAATTTCCATTGTCTCTTGAGCAATTCTCTTTCTTTTATCTTCTTTTGTTATAGCTTTGATTGTTCTCATATTATGTAAACGATCTGCAATCTTTACAAGTAATACTCTTATATCTTTTGAGGTGGCTAATATTAATTTTCTAAAATTTTCTGCTTTAGAGTTTGAAGTAGCAGTATTTTCTAAAACAGATATTTTTGTTACACCATCAACTAAATCGGCAACTTCATCACCAAACTCTCCTTTGATTGTCTCGTAGGTGGCAAAAGTATCTTCTATAGTATCATGTAACAGCCCTGTAGTTATTGTTGCACTATCTAGCTTTAAATCCGTTAGGATATTTGCTACTTCAATAGGATGAACAGAATATGGATCTCCTGATGCTCTTTTTTGATTACCATGAGCTTTAACAGCAAAATCATATGCTTTATTAAGTTTTTCAGGATTTAAAAATTTATTATAAACCTTAACTTTATTTATTAAATCTTCAGAGTTAAGCATGTATTTATTATATCACTAATTTAAATTTGTTTAATAGACCTAATGTCTCTATTTGATAATGATAATATTAGTTTTTTTATAGGTTGACCTGAAATAGGATGTATCCAAGCTTTATCTAGCTCGTATAAAGGAAAAAGAACAAAATTTCTTTTACTCATTCTTGGATGAGGTAAAATGATCTTGGTATTTTCTTTTTGATTATTATAATCAATTATATCTACATCACATTCACGAGGTTCATTTTTCCCCCTTTTTTTTCTACCAAGAGAAACTTCTATATTTTTACAAACATGAAGCAACTTAGCTGGTGTTAAATTTGTTTTAATTTTTAATACAATATTTAAAAATTTAGGATTTGTTGGGTTTGGCCAAGATAAACTTTCATAATAATTTGATGATTTTTCTATCCAAATGTTCTTTTTGATTAATCCAAACTTTGCTTTCTCAATATTATTTTTTTTATTTCCTAAATTAGAACCAATTCCTAGAAATACAGTTTTAACTTGATTTTCTAACATATCTAGCCTTGTCTCGATTCCAGTCTCTTTGTTTTTTTGTTGCTCTTTTGTCGAATTGTTTTTTACCTTTGGCAACCGCAAGTTCAATCTTTGCCTTACCTTTTTTAAAATACATTTTGGTTGGAACTATTGTAAATCCATCTCTTTGCATTTTTCCTATTAGCTTATTTATCTCTCGTTTGTTTAATAATAACTTTCTTTCATCCATAGGGTTATGATTTGAATAACTCGCTTGTTTATAAGATGATATATGTGAATTAATCAAAACTAATTCACCTTTTTTTTCAACAGCATAAGAGTCTGCTATATTTACTTTACCATCTCTAATAGATTTAATCTCTGAACCTTTCAAAACGATTCCAGCTTCTATTAGATCTTCAAAAAAATAATTGAAACTTGCTTTTCTATTTAAACAAATTATCTTTAAACCATTATTGGTTTTTTTTTTCATCAAATTAATTTTGCAGAATGAAGAGCTTTTTTTAGAATTTCTTTAGTAGGTTCTGTCACTTTAACAAGAGGTAATCTCACAACGTCATCACAAAGATTTAATAACTTTGCAGCATATTTGACTGGACTAGGATTGCTTTCAACAAACATAGCATGATGAACAGGTTGTAAAGTTTCATTTATTTTTTCTGCTTCGTTTACTTCATTACTATTTTTTGATTTTGAAAATTTTTGAAAATCAGAACATAGTTTTGGAGCAATATTAGCTGTTACACTAATTGCACCTGCTCCTCCTCTTTTATTAAACTCTAAAGCATTATCGTCGTTTCCGGTTAGTTGAATAAAATCTTCACCAAGTTTATTTAAAGTTAGATTTACTCTATTTAAATCTCCTGTAGCATCTTTAACACCAATTATGTTTTTTAATTCATAAAGTCTTGCCATTGTATCGACTGACATATCAATTACAGATCTACCTGGTATATTATAGATTATGATGGGAATTCCACATTTGTCATTAATAGCTTTGTAATGTTGATACAAACCCTCTTGTGTAGGCTTATTATAATAAGGTGTGACTATCAACGCTCCATCTGAACCAATTTTTTCTGCGTGTGTTGTTAAAGAAATAGCTTCCTCTGTTGAATTTGAACCTGTTCCAGCAAATACAGGTAGTTTTCCATTACTTTCTTTTACACATAATTCTATGACTCTTTCATGCTCATGATGGCTTAAGGTGGGAGATTCACCAGTAGTACCTGCTGGAACTAATCCATTTGTGCCATTTTTTATATGAAAATGAATTAACTTAATATAAGTATCGTCATCAAGTTTATTATTTTTAAACGGAGTGACTAAAGCAACATTTGAACCTTTAAACATAAATACTTATAACATAGATTAACGATTCATATAGCAAAGATTATGTCTAAAAAATTATTATTTTTATTAATTCTGATACATTTCGTAAGTACTCAAAATTTTGCATTTTCAGATATAATTCCTATTAAAAAACCTTTTCAAACTAAAGAAGAAGCTCAAAAGAAATTATTAATAGATGTTTTAAGACCTTTACCTAAGCCGATAAAAAAAGTTGAAGAAAAAAAGATTGAGAAAAAAAAGATTGAAGAAAAAGTTGTTGTAAATAAAGAAAAAAAAACTGGTCTTATTTTACCAAAAAAAAAACCTCTTATAGCTGGCTCAGAAAAACCTAAAACAGTTAAGATATCAAAATATTACAGTAAAAAAGATTTTAATTTAGCGAAAAAAGCTATTTCTGAAATGAAAAAATTAAATTGGACTAGTGCTTTAAAGACAGCAAAAAAAGCAAAAGATAAGTCATTATATAATTTTATTCAATGGAGGCATCTTTTAAAAAAAGGAAATCAAGCATCATTTTATGATTATAAACTTTTTATTGATAATAATGGAGATTATCCAAGAATGGGTAGAATTAAATATTTATCTGAGCACAAGTTATCAACAGACAAAATTTCGCCAAAAAAAATAATTGAATTTTTTTCTTCTTCTGAGCCATTAAGTGGTTTTGGTAAAATGATATTAGGTGAAAGTTTTATTTTAACTGGAAATAATGAAAAGGGAATTAAATTAATTAAAGATGGATGGATTAATGCTGAACTTACGAAATCTGAACTTAAATTTTATAGAAAAAAATACAAAAAATATCTTAATGCAGAAGATTATATCAAGAGAGCTGACTACCTCGCATGGAATAATAAATATTGGGATTTAAAAAGATTATTAAGATATCTCCCAAAAGATTATGAGCTTCTTTATAATGCAAGACAACTTCTAATGAGTAAATCATACGGTGTTGATAATGCTATCTCCAAAGTACCCGCTAAATTTAAAAATGACTCTGGCTTAAACTACGACAGATTAAAATGGAGAAGAAAAAGAGGAAGAGTTGATAGTTCTGTAGAAATACTAGTTAAAATTAAAAATACAAAAGATTATTTAGTGAGACCTGATAAATGGTGGATTGAAAGAGAAATAATCTCAAGATCATTAATATATAAAAAAAAATATGAGTTGGCTTATAAAATTGCTAGCAATCATGGTATGGAAGAAGGGCCAGAGTTTGCAGCTGCAGAGTGGATGAGTGGATGGATTGCATTAAGTTTTTTAGATGATCCTTTGTTAGCAAAAAATCATTTTGAAAAATTTTATAATAATGTTGGCTATCCAATTAGTACTGCAAGGGGAGCATATTGGCTTGGAAAAACTTATAAAAAATTGAATAATACTGAATTATCAACAAAATGGTTTAACGAAGCTTCAAAATATTTAACAACATATTATGGTCAATTGGCATTTATGGAATTAAATCCAAATGATTTATTTGAACTTTCAAAAGATCTTAAAATAAAAAAAGAATATAGAGATTATTTTTTTAAAAAAGAAATTGTAAAAGTAATTTATTTGTTAGATGAGCTTGACGAAGATAAATATACTAAACATATGCTTAGGTTTTTAGCAAATGATAATATTGAAAATGGAAGTGAAGTCTTGGCAGCAGAACTTGCAACAAATATAGAGCGATTTGATTTTGCAATTCAAATTTCAAAAATTGCTTCCTATGAAAAAAGATTTCACAATAAATATAATTATCCAATCATTAGTACACCCAAGTATATTAATGGAAGAAAAATCCCAGATAGTGCATTCATATTATCAATCATTAGACAAGAGAGTGAATTTGACTTAAGTGCCAATAGTCATGCTGGGGCAAAAGGATTGATGCAGTTAATGCCATACACAGCTAAACTTGTTGCAAAACAAGCGAAGCTTCCTTACTCAAAATCTAGATTAACCACTGATCCAGAATATAACATAAATTTAGGATCACATTATATAGCCGGATTAATACTTGAGTACGACGGAGCATACCCTTTTGCAATTGCAGCTTATAATGCTGGACCTAAAAGAGTTAGATATTGGAAAAAATTAAACAAAAATCCTCAAAAAAATCAAATTGATTATGTTGATTGGATTGAGTTAATAAAGTTCAAAGAGACAAGAAATTACGTTCAAAGGGTTCTAGAAAATTATAATGTTTATAGATACATATTGGAACAAAAACCAATTCCAATGAAAGATTTTTTCAAAAATAACCCATTATTTTAAAATGGCGGAAGAGGAGGGATTCGAACCCTCGGTACAAGTTTCCTCGCACGGTCATTTAGCAAACGACTGGTTTAAGCCTCTCACCCACTCTTCCAGGAAATTTGTCACTTCTGATTGTATTGAATAATCAATATTTATAAAGTAATTATTCTCTTATAATGAAAAATAAGTACTCTTTATTTTCACTGGTTAAAAACGCTTTTTCATATCATGAAAATTGGGAAAAAGCTTGGAAAGACCCTGAGCCAAAAAAAGAATATGATGCAATAATCGTTGGTGGTGGAGGTCATGGATTAGCTACAGCTTATTATTTAGCTAAAAAACATAATATGAAAAATATTGCAGTTATAGAAAAAGGATGGATTGGTGGAGGTAATACAGGAAGAAATACTACAATTATAAGATCTAATTATTTGTGGGATGCTAGCGCTGGACTTTATGATCATGCGTTAAAAATCTGGGAAGGTTTATCTCAAGAGTTAAATTATAATATAATGTTTAGTCAAAGAGGAGTAATGAATCTAGCTCATAATTTACAAGATGTTAGAGATTTAAAAAGAAGAACACATGCAAATAGATTGAATGGTATTGATGCTGTATATTTAAATACAGATGAAGTTAAAAAATTTTGTCCAATAATCAACACATCTCAAGATATTCGTTATCCAGTTTTAGGTGGAACTTTACAAAAACGAGCTGGAACAGCAAGACATGACGCGGTTGCTTGGGGTTATGCAAGAGGCGCCGATGAGATGGGTGTTGATATTGTTCAAAATTGTGAAGTTAAAGGTATAAAAAGAAATGGTGACGCTGTTGAAGGAATTGAAACAACAAAAGGTTTTATTAAAACAAAAAAGATAGGTGTTGTTGCAGCTGGTCATTCGAGTGTGATCGCAAACATGGCTGGATTAAAACTTCCGCTTGAAAGCAAACCACTTCAAGCTTTAGTTTCAGAACCAGTCAAACCAATTATTGATACCGTAGTTATGTCAAATGCAGTTCATGCTTATGTAAGCCAGTCTGATAAAGGTGAATTAGTTATAGGTGCTGGTACAGATGATTATATTTCTTATTCACAAAAAGGAAGTCATGATATTGTTGAAGGAACTTTAAATGCAATTTTAGAATTATATCCAATTTTTAGTAGAATGAGAATGTTAAGACAATGGGGAGGTATTGTTGATATTTGTCCAGATGCAAGTCCCATAATTAGTAAAACATTAATTAAAGGATTATATTTTAATTGTGGATGGGGAACTGGTGGATTTAAAGCAACACCTGGCTCTGGTGATTTATTCGCACACACAATAGCTAATGATGAACCACACAAATTAAACGCTGCATTTAACATAAATAGATTTGTAAGTGGAGATCTTGTAGATGAACATGGCGCAGCAGCAGTAGCTCATTAATGTTTGTAATTAATTGTCCATATTGTGGTGAAAGAGAACAGAGTGAATTCAAAGCCGGTGGCGAAGCTCACTTAGTTCGCCCGAAACAACCTACTGAATTAAGTGATGATGAATGGGCTGAGTATTTATTCATGAGAAAAAATATTAAAGGAATTCAATTCGAAAGATGGGTACACACACATGGATGCAGAAAATGGTTTAATATGGTTCGAGATACATCGAATGATAAAATAAAGGCAATTTATAAAATGGGTGAAAAGCCTCCAACTAAATAATTAATGACAAAAAATTTAAGAGTAAAATCAGGTAGATTCATTGATGAAACATATAGAGTTTCATTTAGATTTAATGGTAAGACTTTTTATGGTTTTAAAGGAGATACTTTAGCCTCCGCCCTACTAGCTAATAACATTCATTTGGTTGGTAGAAGTTTTAAATATCATAGACCACGAGGAATAATGACAGCAGGATCTGAGGAGCCTAATGCAATTGTTCAACTACATAAAAATTCATCTAGGACGGAGCCAAATGTGAGAGCTACTGAAATAGAAATTTATGAAGGTCTTGAAGCTTCAAGTCAAAATTGTTGGCCTAGTGTAAATTTCGATATTGGTGGGATCAATAATTTTTTAAGTCCATTTTTGCCAGCTGGATTTTACTATAAAACTTTTATGTGGCCTGCAAGTTTTTGGGAGAAATACGAATATTTTATCAGAAAATCTGCTGGACTAGGTAAATCACCAACAGAACCTGATCCGGATATTTATGAGCACAAATATATACATTGTGATGTTTTGGTAATTGGTGCGGGTATTTCAGGAATTATTGCTGCTAAAACTGCAGCAAAAAATGGTTTAAAAACACTTCTAGTTGATGAAAAACCTTATTTAGGTGGTTCTACTATTTATCAAAACTCAGAACACTTCAAAATCAACAATCAAACTTCAAGTTCTTGGATCGAAAAAGAAATAAATGAAATTAAAAGAATTAAAAATTTAGAAATTAAAACTAGAACAAGTGTTGCAGCTTTCCATGGATATAATTATTTATTAGCAAGAGAAAATTTGACAGATCATTTACCTTTAGAACAAAGAAATGATAATACACGACAAAGACTACTTAAAATTAGAGCGAAAAAAGTAATATCAGCAACTGGGGCATTAGAAAGACCTTTAATATTTGATAATAACGATCGTCCAGGTATTTTACTCTCTTCAGCTATTGAGAAGTACGCAAATCTATTTGGAGTTGCTTGTGGTGAAAAAAATATTCTATTTACTAATAATGATAGTGCTTACGAAACAGCAATTAGTTTATTTAAAAAAGGAATAAATGTTGAAACAATAATTGATAATAGAGAAGAAATTGATTCAAAATTAATTAAAGAAGCTGAAAAAAATAATATTAAAATCTACAAAGGATATACAGTAGTAAATACTTCTGGATATAAAAGAATAAATAAGATCTCAATAATGCAACTATCTAAAGATGGTCAAAAAGTTGTTGGATCTAAAAAAACTATTACATGTGATTGTCTAGGAGTTTCTGGTGGATGGACTCCTGCAGTACATCTTTTTACACAATCAGGTGGCAAGTTAAAATTTAGGGATGAAGATCAAGTTTTTATTCCAAATATTTATCCATCAGATCAAATAAGTATTGGTTCTTGTAACGGTGATTTTACTTTAGATGAAATATTATTAAATATTCCAAAAGTTCTAAAAGAATTTTTAAATGTAAAAAAAACTGATTATGAAAATCTTGAAGTTCATTCTTCATTTAATAAATCAAAAAGAAATATATGGCTCCTTCCATCTGATAAAATTTTTGGAAAAACAAAATCTTTTGTTGATTATCAAAATGATGCTACAGCTAAAGATATCAAATTAGCTTTAAGAGAAGGTTTTAGATCAATAGAACATGTTAAAAGATATACCACTACAGGGATGGGAACTGACCAGGGTAAACTTGGTAACATGCACGCGCTAGGAATTATTTCTGAAACAGCAAATTCTAAAATGGGTGAACTTGGCACAACAACATTTAGACCACCCTACACTCCTCTTACTTTTGGTACAATTGTAGGAAGAAATGTTGGTGAATATTTCGACGTATTTAGAAAAACTCCAATCCATGAATGGCATGTTCAAAATAAAGCTGAATTTGAAAATGTAGGTCAATGGAAACGGGCTTGGTATTATCCTAAAGATGGTGAAAGTATGCATGAAGCTGTTCAAAGAGAGAGTAAAGCCGCAAGAGATAGTGCTGGAATTTTAGATGCATCAACATTAGGTAAAATAGATATTCAAGGAACTGATGCATCAGAATTCCTTAATAGAGTTTATACTAACGCTTGGTCTAAGCTTGCTATTGGAAAATGTAGATATGGCTTGATGTTAAATGAAGATGGAATGGTTTATGATGACGGAGTTACAACACGTCTAGATGAAAATCATTATATAATGACCACTACAACAGGAGGAGCTGCAAATGTTTTAGGTAAATTAGAGGATTATTTGCAAACTGAATGGCCTGAATTGGATGTATATTTAACTTCCGTAACTGATCACTATGCAACAGTAAGTGTTTGTGGTCCAAATAGTAAAAAAATTGTTTCTCAAATAATACCTGATCTTGATTTCTCAGATGAAAATTTTCCTCACATGTCTTTCAAAAATACAAAAATTGGTAAAATTAAATGCAGGATAATGAGGATAAGTTTTACTGGTGAACATAGCTACGAAATAAATGTTCAAGCTAATTTTGGTAAATCAGTGTGGGAAAAATGTATAGAAGCAGGTAAAGAATTTAACATTACTCCATATGGTACAGAAACTATGCATTTATTGAGAGCTGAAAAAGGTTTTATTATTGTTGGTCAAGATACTGATGCAACTATGACACCTATTGATTTACAAATGGAGTGGATTGTCAGTAAAAAGAAGTATGATTTTATTGGAAAAAGATCTTTATATAGGTCTGACACTATTAAGGAAGATAGAAAACAATTAGTAGGTCTTCTCACAGAAAATCCAGACGAAGTTTTAGAAGAAGGTGCACAAATAATAGCTGATATAAATCAAACACCTATTGAAATGTTGGGTCATGTTACTTCAAGTTATTATAGTCCTAATTTAAAAAAATCTATTGCTCTTGGTGTTGTAAGAGGTGGAAAAAATATGATGGGTCAAAAATTAATTATCCCTATGGAAAATAAAAAAATAAATGTAACTGTAGCAGATCCAATATTTTTAGATAAAGAGAATAAAAGATTGAATGCTTAATTATACAAATACAATTACCGAAAAAAAATCCTACTCAGGTTTGCAGATGACTGAGATAAAACCTATTATGAAATTAATTGTAAGAGGTAAAAAAAGAGAATTTTTATCTGCAGTTGGAAAATCATTAAATTTATTGTTACCTACTGGAGCTAATACCTCTTCAACAAGTGAAAAAATAACAGCTCTCTGGTTAAGTCCAGATGAATGGATTATTTATTCAAATCAAATTTCAAAATCAGATAATAATGATTACGAGACAGAAAATTTATTAAATAATAATATTTCAAAAATAAACTTAGGCGCAATAACTGATGTTACAGACCAATTTGTATTAATTAATTTAAAAGGAGATAAGATTTTTGATTTATTTGAGACCGGATCTCCATTTAATTTTAATGAATTTAGAAATAAAAAAGGTTCTGTTGCCCAAACGATTCTAGCAAAAATTGATGTAATTATTCATAATTTAAATCAAAATGAGGTTAATCTTTTTGTCAGGCGTTCATTTTCACAACATTTATTCTCATGGATGAATGATAGTGCGTCAAGATTATAGTCTTCATTAAATCTCAAATAAGTTAAAAAGAAGAATGAAAAAATTATTTTTAATAGCATTATTTACTCTTTTACCCTTCTCTTTAAACGCTGAGTCGAACTTGGATAAAATTTTATCCTCAGGTATTTTAAAAGTTGGAACAACCGGTGATTGGGATCCTATGACAATGAAAGATCCAGCGACAAATAAATATAAAGGATTTGATATTGACGTAATGAAAGAATTAGCTAAAGATATGGGCGTTAAAGTTGAATTTGTGCCTGCTGAATGGAAAACAATAGTTTCTGGTATTACATCTGAAAGATATGATATTTCAACAAGTGTAACAAAAACACCAAAAAGAGCTGAAGTAGCTGGTTTTACTGATACCTATTATAAATATGGAACTGTTCCCTTGGTTCTTAAAAAGAATTTAAAAAAATTTTCAACATGGGACTCGTTAAATAATTCAAATGTAACTATAGCTACTACTCTAGGAACGTCACAAGAAGAAAAAGCAAAAGAATTTTTTCCAAAATCAAATCTAAACTCAGTTGAAGCCCCTGCTAGAGATTTTCAAGAAGTTTTAGCTGGAAGAGCTGATGGAAATATAACAAGTTCAACAGAAGCAAATAAATTAGTAATCAAATACCCACAACTTGCCATCGTGCCTGATGGGGAAAAAAATCCAGCTTTCTTAGCAATGATGGTTCCGAAGGGTGATGATAAATGGAACAATTATGTCAATGATTGGATTAAAAAGAAAAAATCTTCAGGTTTCTTTACTAAGTTATTAGCTAAATATAATCTAAAAAGCTTATAATAAATTAGTAATTAATTTTTAATTCTTTATAAATCAAAAAGTGAGAAATCTATTTTTTTTACTTTTGATAATACCTTTAACCTCATGTGGTAAAAGTGAACTTAATTGGTTAATTTTATCTCCAAATAATATTGAAGGACTTACTAATCTTAAATTTTTATTAAGTGGGATAACTACAACTATTTATATTTCTGTTGTTTCAATAATTATTTCAATGATTGTTGGTTTTATTGTTGCAGTCCCATCTTTAGCTAAAAATAAATTTTTAACTTATTTGAATATTGGATATGTTGAGATCGTAAGAGCAGTCCCTCTTCTGGTTTTGATATTATGGATTTATTATGGTTTACCAATAATGACTGGTGTAAGCTTTAGCCCCTTTGTCTCTGGTATTATTGCTCTATCAATAAGTGAAAGTGCTTTTCAAGCTGAAATATTTAGAGCTGGAATAAATTCAATTAAAAAAGCTCAATGGGAAGCTGGAAGCTCTTTAGGTTTAAATTTCTTTAGAAAATTAAGACTAGTTATTTTGCCTCAAGCAATTAAAAATATTTTACCAGCTATTGGTAATCAGTTTGTTTATGTCTTGAAAATGTCTTCATTGGTCTCAATAATTGGTATTGGAGACTTAACAAGAAAAGCTAATGAACTGGTAGTTACAACTTATAGACCTTTAGAAATTTATACGTTTTTAATATTAGAATATTTAGTTTTAATATTGATAGTTTCTTACTTTGTAAGAAAGTTAGAAAATAAACTTAAAAAAGATTAATTATTTTTTCTCCAATCCCAAGGCATTTCAAATTTTCCCATCCAGATACCTTTTTTATTAATTTTGGCAAATTCTTCATCTTCTAAATATACATCGGAATATTTTCTATAAGCAACTGCATTACCAGACTTAACCATCATGCTATTTAATTCTAAGTATTTTACTTTTTTTTTGAATGCTACGGAATCTATATTTCCAATATAACAAACGCCTAATATTCTTTTATATCGATCTTTTTCTGAATAATAACATGTTATTTGAAAATTCTTTACATATATGTTTAACCATTCCTTAGACATTTCTCCACATGGATATTCTATACCTGCATGTTGGCATGTCTGTTTAAGTTCAGGTGCATCAATACCAACTAATCTAATTTTTCTATTATCAATTTTTATTGAGTCACCATCTGTTGCTGTGGCTGTACCTGAGATAGTTTTAATTTCTTTTGATTTAACATCATTATAAGTAAGAAAAAAAAATATTAGACAGATGCTAATAACTAAAAAGAGATTTATTTTGTTTAAATACATTATTTAGAAAATAACCAATAAATATTAAAACTGCAATTCCCATTATCCAGTTTGTAGACATGATTGTATAAAATATATCCTCATAATCACCACCCTTGATTTTAATTACATACCATAAGCTCAAAAAAGGAAATGCAGTTAATCTCAAAATACTTAGATAGAGACTATATAAAGGTTTCTTAACAGCTTGAAAAACAGCTGTTGTAATAAAGAAGACTGGATAAATTGGTGCGATTAGTGCTGCAACTTTTAAATAAATAGCTCCCTTAGTAACTGCCTCTTGGTTATCAGTAAATAAAGAAACAAAAAATTCTGCACCAAAAAATATTATTATTCCTGAAATAGCCATAAACGATGATCCAAATAATAAAGCCTTAATATAAAGTTCTCTTATCCTATCATAAGCTTTTGCTCCAAAATTTTGACCACCAATTGAGAGAACGGCTGTGTTCAATCCAATAACTGGAAGTAAAAATACCTGTTCTACTCTTAATGCTGCGCCATAACCAGCTGTTGCTAAATCACCAAACTGTCCAATGAAATACAAGATGTTAAATATACCAACTCCAATAAATAACATACTAAACATTACAGGAACTGCTTGTAATGTTAATGTTTTTAAATAATCAAATTTAGGAATAAAACATTGCAGTTTTAAATACTCTCTAATTTTACAATTATTAACTTTGTAAGCTAAATAAATTGTTCCTATTAACTGTGAAATTACTGTGGCTATTGCAAGTCCAGCTATTCCACATTTGGGTATAACACCAGGGAAATTGAAATTTTCTAAAATAGGAACATACTGAGAAATCCAAATGAAAGAATTGGTTGAACCAAAAATAAATAAGGGATTTAAAAAAATATTTAAAAAGAAACTAAAGATCAAAACATTTCTATAACTTTTAGTGTCACCTTGTGCATTAAGAGTTCCGTTTAAAGAAATTTGTAATAATACAATAAAAGTACCATAAAAAATAATATCTAAATATTCTCTTGTTAAAGATATTCCAGCAGCATCAGATCCCATAACGCCAAGAAGATAGTTTGATACATTTAAACCAAATAAAGTAACAACAATTGAAACTGTTATTGCAAAAAATAATGATTGCGCAACATACATAGAAGCAACTCTCTCTTTTTTTTCACCTATAGAATTGCCAATTAAAGAATTAGTAGCCGCACCTAACCCCACTCCAACAGCTATAATAGTAAAATAAATTGGAAATGATTTAGCGATAGCGGCAATAGCTTCAGCGGAAATCCTTCCAGCAAACCAAGTATCTACTAAGTTATAAAAAGTTTGAAATAAAGATCCAACACTCGCAGGTATTGTTACTTTTTTTAATAATGACCATATTGGATCTTTAGTTAATTTTATTGTTTTAGACAAAGTTATCCTTATTTAGATTCTTTTTGAAAAATATATTTTTTTCCAGATTGTTTAGCTTTGTATATCTGACTTTGTCTCATTCTAAAACGTGATTTTTGAGTTTCAGTTAAGTTGTCATGGCAATTTGGACAAGAAACTCCTTCCTCAAATTTCTTGGATCTTTTATCTTTAGGTGAAATAGGCATTCTGCAACCACTGCACATAGAATGAGAGCCTAATTTTAATCCATGTTTAAGGCTAATCCTGTTATCAAAAACAAAACACTCCCCTTTCCATAAACTTTCGGTTTTTTTTATATTCTTAAGATAATTCAAAATACCACCATTTAGTTGATAGATATTTTTAAATCCTTTCTTTTTTAGGTACACAGAAGTTTTTTCACAACGTATTCCACCAGTGCAAAACATTGCCACTGGTTTATTTTTCTGAAGTTTATTTAGATACTTAGGAAAATCTTTAAAATTAGTCACATTTGGATTTACTGATTTTTTAAATGTTCCAACTTTATATTCAAAAGGTTTTCTAGTATCAATTATGTGAGTATTTTTATTTTTAATCAATTTGTTCCAGTCTTTTGGTTCTAAATGAGTTTGTATATTTCTGTCATTAGAACTGATAGTTAGATTCATTGGAACAATTTCTTTTTTAATCTTTACTTTAGGTCTATGAAATGGTTGAAATTTAGATTTAGATTCATTGTTGTTATCAAATTGTTTAAATGAAAATAAAGATTTTAATTTTTTGGTAGTTTTATTAATATCACTCACAGACCCAGAAATTGTGCCATTAAGCCCTTCTTTAGCAATAATTATGGTTCCTCTTATATTATTTGATATGAGAAATTTTTGTAAAAAATCTTTGTTTTTTTTTAAAGATTTAACCTTAATGAATTTATAAAAACCAAAAACTTTTAACATTATAAAACCCTACAAACAGTCATTCCATCTCCTAGTGGAATAATGATTTGCTCTACTCTTTTATCTTTAGTTACAAACTTGTTAAATTCTCTAATACTTGTAGTAAATTTATCATTAATTTTTTCATCTGCTACCTCACCATGCCATAAAACGTTATCAATGATGATTAATCCTCCTTTACTTAACAGTTCTAAAGATTTCTCATAATATTCTTTATAGTTAATTTTATCAGCATCAATAAAAACCATATCAAATATATTATTTTTTAATTCTTGCAAACTTTCTAGAGCAGGCTTTATTATTGTTCGAATTTTATGATCTTGATTAGCTTTTTTGAAAAAATCTAATGCTATTTTATTTGTCTCTTCATTTTTATCTAGAGCAATTAGTTTTCCTTCATCCGGTAAAGCAAGTGAGATTGAGAGAGCACTAAGTCCTGTAAAAGTTCCAATTTCAAGAACATTTTTAATATTTGCTACTTTTATAATTAGGTGAAGAAAATGACATTGAGTAGGATCAATTTGCATTCTTTTAATGTCACCTAAAGTTTTGTTATAATCAATTATCTCTTGTTGTATTGGGTGTAAATTTAAACCAAAATCATTAATGTAATTTTGCAGCTTTTCAGTAATATCAAGGTTTACACCCATTCTATTGAAGTTTTTTCTTTAATATCTCATTTATAAGTTGAGGATTGGCTTTACCACCAGAGACTTTCATTGCTTGTCCAACAAAGAAACCAAATAATTTTTCTTTTCCTTGCTTATACTCAATTGCTTTTTCTCTATTATCATTAATTATTTTATCTATTAAAGCCTCTATAGCTTTAGGATCACTTTGTTGTTTTAATCCTTTTTCCTCAACAATTTTTTGAGGATCTTTGTCTCCATCCAACATTAATTCAAATACAGTTTTGGCTATTTTTCCTGAAATTGTTCCATTTTTTATTAAATTGACTAATATAGCTAAATTTTTTGCACTTACTGGGCTTTGAGAAATTTCCAAGTTTTTATCATTTAAAACAGCAAACAATTCACCTGTAATCCAATTAACTGCTAATTTCATATCTTTGTTTTTGCCCATCTTAGCGACAACTTCTTCAAAATATTTAGAAGTTTCAATATCTGATACTAAGATAGTTGCTTCATAAGGAGATAGTTTGAATTCATCAATAAATCTTTTCTTTTTATCATCTGGTAATTCTGGAATATTTTTCTTAAGTTCATTTACAAATTCATCTGATACTTCAAGGGGTAATAAATCAGGATCAGGAAAATATCTATAATCATGCGCATCTTCTTTTGATCTCATCGATCTTGTTTCATTTTTTTTAGTATCAAATAATCTTGTTTCTTGATCAATTGATTTACCATCTTCAATTAAATCAACTTGTCTATTTGCTTCATATTCAATAGCCATTTGCATAAATTTAATAGAATTTACATTTTTAATTTCACATCTTATTCCAAGTTTTTTTGATCCTTTGACTCTAACAGAAACATTTACATCAGCTCTTAATGACCCCTCTTGCATATTTCCATCACAAGTTCCTAAATATCTCATAATTGACCTTAATTTCTTAATATATGCGCTAACTTCATCTGGAGACCTGAGGTCTGGCTTGCTTACAATTTCCATTAAAGCTACCCCAGATCTATTTAAATCTACAAAAGTATTTTGCGGATCAAGATCGTGAATACTTTTTCCTGCATCTTGTTCTAAATGTAATCTTTCAATACCTACTTCTTTCTGTCCTTCAGGCATATCTAAAATAACTTTACCCTCACCAACTATTGGGTCTTTAAATTGTGAAATTTGGTATCCTTGTGGTAAATCTGCATAAAAATAATTTTTTCTATCAAATACTGAACGTTTATTGATTTTTGCATTAAGACCGATACCAGTTTTAATTGCTTGTTTTACACAAAATTCATTAATTACTGGCAACATTCCAGGAAATGCTGCATCAACTAAACTTACTTGGGTGTTAGGCTCAGCACCAAACTTGGTTGAAGATGATGAAAATAATTTTGACTCTGAGGTAACTTGAGCATGCACTTCTAATCCAATAACAACCTCATATTGATTATCTTTTCTGTTTATTAGATAATCTGATTTATTTTTGCTCATTTAATCCACCAATCAGTTATCTTATTTTTAAATTTAATTTTTTCTTCCATTGCATAAGCAATGTTTAATATACTTTGTTCATCAAATGCTTTACCAATTATTTGTAAACCTAGTGGGTATCCGTTAGTGTCATGACCTGCTGGAATAGAAATTCCTGGTAAACCTGCTAAATTAACTGGTACAGTAAAAATATCGTTTAAATACATTGAAACAGGATCATCTTTTTTTTCTCCTATTTTAAATGCAGAGCTTGGTGTTGAGGGGGTTAATATTGCGTCAACTTTTTTGTATGCTTCATCAAAATCATTTTTAATTAATTTCCTAATTTTTTGAGCCTTAAGATAATAAGCATCATAATAACCTGATGATAAAACATAAGTTCCAATCATTATTCTTCTTTGAACCTCATCACCAAAACCTTCTGATCTTGTTTTTTCATACATGTCTGTAAGGTTTTCTCCCTTGGCCCTGAATCCATATTTAACACCATCATATCTTGCTAAATTTGATGAAGCTTCAGCAGGAGCAACAATATAATAAGTTGGTAAAGCGTAACTGGTATGTGGAAGTGTTATGTCAACTATTTGAGCTCCACAATCCTTTGCAAATTCAATTCCCTTTTGCCAAAGATCTTCTATTTCTTTTGGCATACCTTCAACTCTATATTCTTTTGGTATACCAATTTTTTTTCCTTTAATATTATTAGTTAACTCCTTGCTGTATTCATTTCTTTTAAATTCTATAGAAGTAGAATCTTTAGGATCATATGTACTAATGACTTCTTGCAGTAGCGCACAATCTTTTACATTCTGTGCCATAGGACCTGCTTGATCTAAAGATGATGCAAATGCAACAATACCGTATCTTGAACAACTTCCATAAGTTGGTTTTAAACCCACTGTGCCAGTAAATGAAGCAGGTTGTCTAATCGACCCACCAGTATCTGTTCCGATAGTTACTGGCGTTAACTGGCCAGCTACCGCAGAAGCTGATCCCCCTGAAGAACCACCTGGAACTAAATTTTTATCAATAGGATTTTGTACGTTCCCAAAAAAACTTGTTTCATTTGATGACCCCATTGCAAACTCATCACAATTTAATTTACCAATGAGTATAGCTCCCTCATCCCAAAGATTTTGAGTAACAGTAGACTCATAAGTGGGAACAAAATTACCAAGGATTTTACTTCCAGCAGTTGTACGAATATCCTTAGTACAAAATAAATCTTTAACAGCCATTGGTATACCCGGTAATTTTAATTCAAGATTTGGTTTTTGATCAAATTTTTTTGCATTTTCTAAGGCAGATGAATAATTTTCAGTGATATAGGCATTCAATTCTTTAGATTTTTCAGATCTATCAATAAATGCCTTAGTTACTTCTTCTGAAGATAGATTTTTATCTTTAATATTTTTGACTAATTCAGAAAGTGATTGTTTCGTAATTTCTGACATTATTCAATTACCTTTGGAACAACAAAATAATCCTCATTATCTTGAGGAGAATTTTTTATTATTTGATCTCTAATATCTTTGCTTTTAACCTCATCAGTCCTCAATTTAAGATTTGTTTCAGCGACCGATGTAAGGGGCTCTACATTATCTGTTTTTAATTCATTCAGTTTTTCGATAAACTTAAATATTGAATTTAAATCATCAGCTAATTTATCAGCTTTTTGTTCATCTACAGAAATTCTTGATAGTTTTGATATATGCTTTATTGTTTTAAGATCTATACTCATATGCTATTTAAATATGACGCAAACTATCACTTAAGTTTAAAATATACAATATGATCACCTTAGAGGAATTAAAAAAAAATCAGTTATATAAAGGTAGATTAATAGGTTTAGATCTTGGATCAAAAAGAATCGGGGTCTCTATTTGTGATGAAAAACAATTAATTGCTACGCCTTTTAAAACTTTAAATAGAACTACAGCTAAAGAACTTATAAATGAGCTTAAAATCATCATTAAAGAAAACAATATACAAGGAATCATCATTGGAAATCCTCTGAATATGGACGGGTCTTCAGGCAGTTCTGCTCAATCAGCAAATGACACATCTAATAATATTGAAAAAAGCATTAATCTACCCATTTGTCTTTGGGACGAAAGACTATCTACCGTAGGAGCTTTTAATTTATCTAGTCAATTAGATGTTAATGTAAGTAAAAGAGAAAAGAAAATAGATGAAAATGCTGCTGCTTTCATATTACAAGGTGCAATAGATTATTTAAATAATTAATACTTGCTATTCTATAGCTTTATAGTTATAGAGTTGGTTTTAATGGCAATTAATTCAAACAAAGCTATTAAAATTTCTCAAAAACATTTGTTAGGTATCCAAGATTTATCAATAAATGATGTAAATTTAATTCTTGAGGAAGCACACACTTTTATAAAAGTTAATCAAAGCAAAAATAAAAAAGTTGATACTTTAAGAGGTAAAACTCAAATTAATCTATTTTTTGAACCATCTACAAGAACTCAAAGTTCTTTTGAATTAGCAGGAAAAAGACTTGGTGCAGATGTCATGTCAATGAATATCAGTAACTCAGCAATAAAAAAAGGGGAAACATTAATTGATACTGCTATGACTTTAAATGCTATGCATCCAGATATTATCGTAATCAGACATCAAGACTCTGGAGCATGCAACTTGCTTTCTCAAAAAGTAAATTGTGCAGTTTTAAATGCTGGTGATGGTCGAAGAGAACATCCTACTCAAGCTTTGTTAGATGCTTTAACAATTATTACTCGAAAGAAAAAGATTGAAGGTTTAAAAATTGCAATATGTGGGGATATTCTTCATTCTAGAGTAGCTAGATCAAATATTTATTTACTCAATATGTTAGGTGCTGAAGTAAATATAGTTGCACCAACAAATTTGATGCCTAAAGAAATAGAAAAATTTGGAGTTAATACTTTTACTGATATGAATAAAGGATTGAAAGATTGTGATATTGTAATGATGTTAAGGTTACAAAATGAAAGAATGACTAGTTCTTATCTTTCATCAAATAGAGAATATTATGAATATTATGGATTAACACCTGATAAACTAGAACATGCTAAATCTGATGCTTTAATAATGCATCCTGGTCCTATGAATAGAGGTATTGAAATAGACACAGTACTAGCTGATGACATAAATAAAAGTGTAATTAAAGAGCAAGTTGAGCTTGGTGTAGCGGTAAGAATGGCTTGTCTAAAGATTTTTTGTGTATAAATGAAAAAACAATATTTTATAAATGCCAACATAATAGATCCTCATAACTCCATTAATGAAATTGGTGGTTTAGTTATTAGTGAAGATGGAAAAATTGAAGCTATAGGAAAAAAAGTTAATACTAACAATCTACCAAGTAGAGAAAAGCCGATAGATTTAAAAGGAAAATACATTTTTCCTGGGTTAGTGGATATGAGAGTTTTTGTAGGAGAGCCTGGATATGAATATAAAGAAAATTTCAGAACTTTAAGTAATGCAGCGTTATCAGGAGGCGTTACCTCTGTTGTTACAATGCCAAATACAGATCCAGTAATAGACAATGTTTCTATAGTTGATTTTTTAAAGAGAAGAGGAAGAGACAAATCAAAAATTAATATTTTTCCATGTGCCTCACTAACAAAAAATATTCAAGGTACAAACATGACTGAATTTGGTCTTTTACAAAGTAAAGGAATTATTGCGTTCACTGATGGAATAAAAACTATTCAAAATCCTAGATTGATGTCTAGAATAATGAATTCGGCAAAAGATTTAGGCTGCCTGATCATGCAGCATGCTGAGGATTATGAGCTTGCAAAAAATGGAATGATAAATTCTGGCATAATTGCATCTAAGCTTGGATTGTCAGGAATACCAGAAATTGCAGAAAGAATTTTGATTGAAAGAGATCTAACATTGTTAGAAAAGGTAAAATGTAGATATCATATATCTCAGTTATCTTCCCAAAAATCTATTGAAGTTATTAAACATAGGAAACAAATAGTTAAATTCACCTCTGGTGTCTCGATTAATAACCTTTCTCTAAATGAAAATGATATAGGAGACTTTAGAACTTTCTTAAAATTGTCACCACCATTAAGAAGAGAGGAAGACAGAGCTGCACTAGTTCAAGGACTAAAAGATGAATTAATTGATGTAATTGTCTCTGATCATAAACCAGAAGATGAAGAGTCAAAAAGATTAACGTTTTCTCAAGCTGCAACAGGAGCTTCAGGAATAGAGACTTTATTGTCTCTTAGCTTAGAATTATATCACAATGGTTCACTTAAACTTGAAACTATAATTAAAGCTCTTACATCTAATCCAGCAAAAATACTTAAAATAGATAAAGGCAATCTATCAGTAGGCAATGATGCAGATATTTGTATAGTTGATATTAATAAACCTTGGATTGTAAAAAAAGAAAAACTTATTTCTAAATCAAAAAATACTTCAATTGAAGATAAAAAACTTCAAGGTAAAGTTACAAATACATTTGTAAAAGGAAAAGAATTATTTAAGCTATAGTATGGATATATTTATTATATCAGTAATCTCATACCTAATGGGTTCAATTCCTTTTGGATTATTGTTAACAAAAATTTTATTAAATAAAGACATAAGAGAGATTGGATCAGGAAACATTGGTGCAACTAATGTTTTAAGATCAGGAAACAAAGCTATTGGTTACACAACACTTATCTTAGATATAGCAAAAGCAGTAATACCAATAATTTTTGTAAAAATTTATTTTCCTGAAAGTATTTATATTGCATCTTTATGCGCTTTCTTAGGTCATGTATTTCCAATATGGTTAAAATTTAAAGGTGGTAAAGGGGTTGCTACTTATGTTGGTATTTTGTTTGCTATAAATATTTACTTTGGACTAATCTTTGTAATAACTTGGTTTATAGTATTTGGTCTTTCAAAATATTCGTCACTATCATCTTTAGTTGCCTCTATTTCTACACCTATCTATTTAATAATTTTAGCTCAATTTGATCAGATAATTTTTTTTACAATTATGTTCATATTAATATTTTTTACACATAGAGAAAATATTAAAAGATTGAAAAATAAAGAAGAAACTAAGACAAAAATTTATTAATTTGACTATCTAAGTCTTTTGGGTAGTTTGTAGCTTATGAATCTGGTCATTGTAGAAAGTCCTGCTAAAGCAAAAACTATAAATAAATATTTAGGAGATAAGTACAAAGTTTTAGCTAGTTATGGGCATATTAGAGATCTTCCCTCTAAAAATGGTTCTGTAGATCCAGACCAGGATTTTAAGATGGAATGGGAAGTAGATAGTTTTTCTAAAAAGTATTTAAAAGAAATTACAGATGCAGCTAAAGATTCGTCTAAGATTATATTAGCAACTGACCCTGACCGTGAAGGTGAAGCAATAGCATGGCATGTAAAAGAATATTTGAATGAAAAAAAACTTTTAAAAGATAAACAAATCGAACGAGTCGTCTTCAATGAAATAACCAAAAAGGCTGTGATACATGGTATTGAGAATCCAAGACAGATTGAACCATTATTGGTTGACGCATATATGGCTAGAAGAGCTTTAGATTATTTGGTTGGTTTTAATATATCACCAATACTTTGGACTAAACTACCTGGTTCAAAATCTGCTGGTAGAGTCCAGTCAGTAGCTTTAAAACTAATAACAGAAAGAGAGCATGAAATTGAATCTTTTCTTCCTGAAGAGTTTTGGACTTTGAGTGTAAAATTTGCAGAT
This sequence comes from uncultured Pelagibacteraceae bacterium, assembly GCA_902510495.1. Lineage (GTDB taxonomy): Bacteria > Pseudomonadota > Alphaproteobacteria > Pelagibacterales > Pelagibacteraceae > Pelagibacter. The sequence goes on along the minus strand of CABXBX010000001.1, from coordinate 10,092 downwards.
GATAATAATCAAAATATAACTGCTAGTATCAGTCAATTAGATGGTAAAAAAATTGAAAAATTCTCATTCAGAAATAAAGATGAAATAAATAAAGTTATATCAAATATAAATACAAAAAAATTTAGCATCACTGATATATCTAGCAAAGTGGTAAATCGAAATCCTTCTGGACCTTTTACTACATCCACTCTACAACAAACAGCTTCAAGTAGATTGGGATTTGGTGCATCTAGAACAATGCAAATTGCCCAAAAACTTTATCAAGGCATAGAAATAGAAGGTGAAACTATAGGATTAATTACTTATATGAGAACTGATGGAACCAATTTATCTAATGATGCTATTTCATCTTTTAGAGATTATATAAAAAAAGAAATTGGTAATGAATATTTACCTGAAAATTCTTTAAATTATTCTGGAAAAAAAGCAAAAAATGCTCAAGAAGCCCATGAAGCAATAAGACCTACAGATATTGCTAGATCTCCTCAGAGTATAAAAAAATATTTAAGCACAGATCAAAACAAACTGTATGACTTAATTTGGAGTAGAGCTTTATCATCTCAAATGGAGTCTGCTAAATTTGATAGAAATACTATTACTATTACTTCTGATAAAGAAAACACTGTTTGTAAAGCTAGCGGCTCTGTCCTTAAATTTGATGGATTTCTAAAAATTTATAAAAATCCTAGCAAAGATGATGATGAAAACATTCTTCCTTCAATGTCTAAAGGGCCTATCAATATTGAAGCTTTAATAGATGAACAACATTTTACACAACCTCCGCCAAGATACTCTGAAGCTAGTTTAGTAAAAAAACTTGAAGAACTTGGTATTGGAAGACCATCTACTTATGCAAGTATCATTTCTACGATTGCTAATAGAGGATATGCAGAAATACTGAATAAAAGATTTTTTCCTACAGATAGAGGGAAATTGATTTCTGCTTTTTTAGAGAAATTATTTTCAAAATATGTAGATTACAACTTCACTGCAGGTTTAGAGGACCAACTTGATGAAATAACATCGGGAAAAGAAAGTTGGATTAAGGTTTTGGAGTTATTTTGGAAAGATTTCAATAACAATGTTACAGAAGTAAAAGAAAAAAGAACAAGAGAAGTTTTGGATCTTTTAAATGATAGTCTAGGAGACTTAGTTTTTGATAAAGATAATGAGGGAAATATAGTAAGAAAATGTCAATTATGTAGTTCTGGAACACTTAGTTTAAAAAATAGCTTTAGAGGTGGTGCTTTTATTGGTTGTTCTAATTACCCTGAATGTAAATTTACAAGACCTTTATCCAAAGCAAAAGCCGCTGCTCAAGCTCAACTAGCTGAACCAAAATTCATTGGGAAGCACGAAAATGGTAATGATATATATTTAAAAAATGGAAGATTTGGTCCCTATCTTCAATACGAAAAAATTTTAGATGAATTAGAAATAGAGAAAAATACTAAGAAAAGGAAAAAAACAAAAAAAATTAAATCTGACGTCAACGAACTTTTAAAAAATGTTTCTATACCTAAGGGTTTAGAATTAGAAAGCATTAGTTTAGAAAAAGCTCAATTTTTATGTTCATTACCTAAATCACTTGGAATAAATCCAGATAATCAAAAAGAGATCACATTAAATACTGGTAGATTTGGTCCCTATTTAAAATGTGAAAATAAATCAGCTAGAATTGAAAATGTTGAAGAAATTTTTTCTATAGGGCTTAATAGAGCAATTACTTTAATAGCTGAGGCAAAACCTGGTAGAATGTCTTCTTCAATGATAAAAGACCTTGGTGAACACCCTGAAGATAAAAAGCCAGTAAGAATTATGAAAGGACAGTATGGTCCATACATTAAATATAAATCACTTAATGCAACTATACCTGAAGAAAAAGACCCAACAGAACTTACTATGGAGGAAGCATTAATATTGATTGAGAAAAGAAAAGAATACGATAAAACTAAAAAATCAAAAAAAAGGAAGTCAAAATGAACTACGAAGAAAAATTAAAAGAACTTAACATAACTCTACCAGAAGCTAAGGCACCGGTAGGAAATTATATTGCTGCAAAAATTTCGGGAAACATGTTGTTTATATCAGGTCAAATATCAATTGATGAAAATGGTCAACTGATAAAAGGTAAAGTTGGTAAAGATTTAAATACCGAGGCAGGTTATAACGCTGCCAAAAGATGTGCATTGAGTATTGTTTCTCAAGTTAAAAAAGCTTGTAGTAATGATTTATCTAAAGTTAAGTCATGCATTAAATTAACTGGATTTGTTAATTCAACAGAAAATTTTACGGAACAACCAAAAGTAATCAATGGTGCTTCTGACTTAATAGCATCTATATTTGGAGATGCAGGAATTCATACGAGAGCTGCTGTAAGCACAAATAGTTTGCCTCTCGGTGTTTCTGTTGAGGTCGATGCAATATTTGAATTAAAATAAAATTTTATCTTCCGATACTAAAATATTTAAAGCCTTGAGTTTTAATTTTTGATGAGGAATAGATATTTCTCAAATCAAAGATTATAAACTTTTTTCCTTTAACAAATTTTTTAAAATTTAATGATTTAAAATCATTCCATTCTGTATGAATAATTACAAGATCAGATCCTTGTAAGGATTTTTTTATAGAGTTCTCGTACGAAACATTCTTGATATTTTTAAATTCTTTTTTATATCCAGTGGGGTCAAAATATTTTATTTTTGCTCCTTTTTTTGAGAGAATTGGGATCATTTGAAGACTTGAGGAGTCTCTCATATCATCAGTATTAGCTTTAAAAGTTACTCCAAGGAAAGTTATTTTCTTATTTTTTATTTTTTTTTTTAAAATTTTATAGACTCTTTCTAAAAGAATATTTGAACGTTTTTCATTAGATTTAACTACAGATTTTATGACTGATAAATTTGTTTTAAATTTATCAGCAGTAGAAATTATCGCTTTGGTATCCTTTGGAAAACAAGATCCTCCATATGCTGGTCCTGCTCTCAAAAAACGACTGCCTATTCTTTTATCTAAACCCATTCCAATAGAAATATCTTCAATATTGATAGCAGTTTTTTCACATAAGTTTGCTAGTTCATTAATAAATGTGATTTTTGTAGCTAAAAAAGCGTTAGATGCATATTTTATTAATTCTGCTGCTCTTCTTGAAGTGTTTACATATAAAGCACCTTTTGAAATTAAAGGTGAGTATAAATTTTTTAAAATTCTGTTTGATTTTTTTTCATTTGATCCAATTATAATCCTATCTGGATAAGTAAAATCTCTTATAGCTTCCCCTTCCCGCAAAAATTCAGGGTTAGAAACAACAGCAAATTTATTCTTATTATTTTTCTTTGAGAGTATTTTTTCAATTTCATCACCTGTGGTAACTGGAACTGTGGATTTAGTTATTATAATTTTAAATTTATTAATTGATGTACTAACTTCTTTAGCTACTTTGTATATTTGACTTAAATCAGCAGAGCTACCACCTTTTATTGTTGGTGTTCCAACACAAATAAAAATAATATCACTTTTATTAACAGATGTTCTCAAATCTGAGGAAAATGATAATCTTTTATTTTTATAATTTTTAATTACTAATTCAGATAAACCAGGTTCATAAATTGGAATTACACCTTTTTTAAGTAATTTAATTTTTTCTTCATCTTTATCTACACATATAACTTCATTACCTAAATCTGAAAAACATACACCACTTACTAAGCCAACATAGCCGGTACCTATCATACATAATTTCATGATTTAGCAATCTCCATTGAAGATTTTATATAACCATGCATACTTCCACAATCCAAATATTTTCCTAAAAAACTGTGAGCAATAAATTTTTCATTATCATTAATTAATGATTGGATTGCATCTGTGATATGTATTTCACCACCTTTACCAGGTTTTTGTTTTTGTAATTTTAAAAATATTTTTTTTGGTAAAATGTATCTTCCAATTACAGCTTTGTTAGAGGGAGCTGAGTTTATAGTAGGTTTTTCAACAACATCAGTAATAAATTGATTTTTTTTATCTAATTTTTTTGAGAGTTTATATATTCCCCATCTTGGTATTGATTTTTTATTCACACTTAAACTAGCCATTACAGATGCCTTATATCGTTTATGAACTTTGATCATTGTTTTAGAGCAATTATTTTTAATTATTAAATCATCAGGTAAAAGCATTAAAAAAAAATTGTCAGTGATAAATTTTTTTGTTTTTAATACTGCGTCCCCAGTACCTAAAGGTTTATTTTGATAAACAAATTTTATCATTTTTTTATACTTTAATATTTTTTGATATTCTTTAAGAATTCTTGGATCTTTTTTTTTTTTAATAATTTTTTTATAAAAACTATCTTTGTAAAAATAGTCTTTAATGATTTTTTTTTTTTTAGAAATTATAAAAATTACTTCTTTTATACCAGCTTCAATACACTCATCTAAAATATATTCTATTCCAGGTCTACCGTTTATTGGTAAAAGTTCTTTAGCAAATACACTCGTAAGAGGAAGTAAACGTGTGCCTAGCCCAGCTAATGGAATAATTGCTTGTTTAATCATTTAAATGTTTTACTTATTAAAATGTTTTATACAAATGAAAATTTTATTAAATAATAATGATTTAAATGAGGCATTATATAAAGCCTCTAATTTAGGTTTTGTGCCTACTATGGGAGGACTTCATAAGGGACATATATCTTTGATCAAGAGATCTTTAAAAGAATGTAAAAAAACAATTGTAAGTATATTTGTTAATCCTACTCAATTTAATGACAAAAATGATTATAAAAGATACCCAAGAAATAACAAAAAAGACATATCTATATTAAAAAGATTAAATGTTGATTTTATTTATTTACCAACAGTAAATGAAATTTATCTCCATAAAAGAATAACTAAAATTAAATTAAACAAAAAAGACCGAATATTATGTGCAAAACATCGTAAAGGTCATTTTGAAGGTGTGATTGATGTTATGGATAGATTAACCAAATTAATCAGACCAAAAAAAATATTTATGGGTGAAAAAGACTTTCAACAGTTATACTTAGTAAAAAAATTTTTAAAGAAAAAACATTTATCCAAAATAATTGTGTGTAAAACTATCAGAGACAAAAATAAACTTGCCTTATCTTCAAGAAATTTTCTCTTAAACAAAACAAATTTACTTAAAGCTAGCAGAATTATTGAAGAATTAATTCAATTTAAAAAAAAAAATAATCAAAACAATAATATTAATCATATACTTACATTAAAGAAAAAAGAATTGAGTAAGTTTTATAATGTGAAAATTGAATATCTTGAATTACGAAATATGAATAGTTTTAAGCTTTCAAATAAATTTCAAAATTCTAAAATATTTATAGCTTTTTATTTAAATAGAATTAGATTAATTGATAATATTTAATACTTTATAAAAAATATGCACCCACACCTAAAAATGATACAAATCCAATCACATCAGTTATGGTTGTTACAAAAACACTAGATGCAATCGCAGGATCAATGTTCATTTTTTTAAGTGTAACCGGAACTAAAATTCCAAATAAACCAGCCACAACCATCGTTAAGATCATTGAAATAGATATTATTAACGATAGTAGATAATCCTGAAACCATATTTGAACAATAAAAGAGCTTATAATTGCAAAAATAATTCCATTTAAAATTCCAATGTTGAATTCTTTAAATATATTTTGATTAAAATTATTCTTAGTAAGATCGTTTGTTGCAAGTGTTCTTACAGTAACAGCTAAAGTTTGCATGCCAGCATTTCCACCCATAGAAGCAACTATTGGCATTAAAAATGCTAATACCACCATCTGTTCAATTGTTGCACCAAATAAACTAATACAATAAGTGGCTAAAAAAGCTGTAAACAAGTTTAACAATAACCAATTGAATCTTCTTTTTGTTTTAGTTATTACACCATCTGTAATTTCTTCATCACCTACTCCTGCTAATCTTAATGCATCTTCCTCAGCTTCTTCTTTTAAAACAGTTAGAACATCATCCGATGTAATCATACCAACTAGTTTATTATTCTTATCAACAACACAAGCTGAGTTTAAGTTATAATTTTCAAATGAGTGTCCAACTTCTTCTCTATCCATATCAACAGGTATTAAAAAAATGGAGTCATCCATTATAGAAGACATTTTGGTTTCTCTTGATGTTCTCAAAACCTTAGATGATGGTATTGCTCCAATTGGTTTAAAGTTTTCATCAACAATATAAATTTCTAAAAACTCTTCAGGTAAATCTTTATTCTCCCTTAAGTAATCTATAGTTTGTCCAACAGACCAATTACTTGGAATGGCTGTGAATTCTCTTTGCATAATTCTGGCAGCACTATCTTCTGGATAACTAAGGCCTTCTAAAAGAGCAAATCGGTCTTTTGGTGGTAACAAACTTAAAATTGAATTTTTATCTTTTTCTTCTACATTTTCTAAAATAGCTATTGCATCATCAGATTCTAAATTCTTTAATATTCTTACTATTGCGTCTGATGATAGATATTTTATGATTTCAGTTTGTACAGACTCATTAAGTTCAACAAAGACTTCTGGGTCAATTTTGAAGTTATTAAGTTTTATTAAATTTTCCCTATCATTTTGACTTAAATGTTCAATAATATCTGCGGCATCAGCAGGATGCATTTCTTTAAAAGAATTTGTAATAAAAAGAGCGTCATTGCTTGAAATTTTATCTGTAACAACTTTTATGTATTCTTTATTAAATTCAAAGTTGACTTTTTTGTCTTTGATTTTTTTTATTAAAGCCATAAATATACCTATTATTCTGTCGGAACTTTTAATACATAATAAGAAGAATACAATTTATAAATGAAGATAGAAATTAAAAAGTCCGAAAAACCAGTAAAATATGATGATGCATTAGCATTTATGAAAAATCGTCTTTTGGATATTAATCATAAAAATTCTAGTAATTTGATATGGATTTTAGAACATGAGGAGATTTATACAGCTGGAACTAGCTCCAAAGAAAATGAAGTTTTAGATAAATCAATTAAGATTATTAAAACAAATAGAGGTGGAAAAATCACTTATCACGGGCCAGGTCAATTAATTTGTTATTTTGTTATTGATTTAAAAAAAGAAAAAAAAGATATAAGAAAGTTTATTTCCTTAATTGAAAAAACAATAATTGAAACTCTTAAATCTTATAATATCAACACATACGCTGACAGAAATAACATTGGAATTTGGTATAATGATAATTCTCAAATTAAAAAAGTGGCGGCTATAGGTGTAAGAGTAAGCAAATGGATTGCTTATCATGGGTTTTCGATAAATATAAAAAATGATTTAAAAAAATATCAGGCTATTATACCATGTGGGATACATGATAAAGGTGTCACAAATTTAAAGATTATAAAAGATCAAGATTATCAAGACTTAGATGAAAGATTAATTAAAAATTTTATTTTAAATCTAAAAGTCTAATCTTTTAGTCTTTAATAATTGCTTAAAATAATCGGGAAGAAGAGCTTTATATGTATATTTCTTTTCGTTAATCATAAATCTTATTTGATAAGAGTGTAGCATAAGATTTTTATTTATTCCTTTTGTAGATATTGAAGATCTATATTTTTTATCTCCATAAATAGAATGACCAATATTAAATAATTGTTTTCGTAATTGATGTTTTCTGCCTGTAATAGGTTTCATTTCTATTAAACTTGAATTTGAATTCTTATCTATAACTTTAAATATTGTTTTAGCTTTTTCTATAATTTTTTTCCCATTATCATAACGAATCAACTCATCATTCCATTCACCAGAATCTTTTTCTAATTCACCATTACAAATAGCTAAATATGTTTTATGTACTTTTCTTAATCTAAATAGGCTAGTCAATAATTGTGCAGTCTGTCTATTTTTTGCTATTATAAAAACCCCAGATGTATCTTTGTCTAATCTATGTACTGAAAAAGGTTTTGTTTCTTGAAAAATTTTACTTTTAGCAAAAATATCAATTAAATTTTTTTTAGACTTGGTTCCACCTTGAACAGATATACCTGAGCTTTTATTTAATACTACAAAATCTTCATTATTATCAATTATAAGATCTTCATTTGATTTAACAATTTCATTTGATGGAATAAAAATTTTCTTTTTTTGTTCAAATTTTTCTGTGAAATTTAAATTGTGTATTACTATTTTGTCTTCTTTTTTAATTTTAAAGGAACTTTTTACTTTTTTTTTGTTAATTTTTATTTTTCCAGCTCTTAAAGACTTTTCAATTAAGCTTTGAGGAATTTTTCCTAATTTAAGCCGTAACCATCTATCTAAACGCATATCATCACACGTTGAGTCAACGGTATAATTCTTAATCATGATTATTAGCTTTTTTTACGCTGCGGCTGTCTTTTTTTCTTCCTTTTTTTCAGCTTCTTTAGCAGGATCTTTTTTCTTTTTATCAACTTTTTTTGCTTCTACGTCTCTGTCAACAAGTTCAATTATTGCCATTGGGGCATTATCTCCATATCTAAAACCTGCTTTAATTATTCTTGTATAACCACCAGATCTTTTTTCATACCTTTTTGATAAAGTTTTTTTAATTTTATTAGCTGACTTTGAATCTTGTAATTGAGAAATAAGCATTTTAGTATTATGTAGAGTATCTTTTTTACCTAATGTAATTATCTTGTCTGCTTGAGGTTTTAAAAACTTTGCTTTTGGTAAAGTTGTTTTAATTTGTTCGTATTTAATTAAAGAATTAAGCATATTTTTTAATAATGCTTTTCTGTGCTCAGAAGTTCTGTTTAACTTCTTATTAGCCATTCCGTGTCTCATTAGATACTTTCCTCTAATTTCTTAGACATTTCAGCTATATTGTCAGGAGGCCAGTTAGGTATTTCCATTCCTAAATATAGTGACATTCCAGTTAAAACTTCTTTTATTTCATTTAATGATTTTCTACCAAAATTTGGGGTTCTTAGCATTTCACCTTCAGATTTCTGAACAAGATCACCAATGTAAATAATATTATCATTTTTTAAACAATTCATAGATCTTACTGATAGTTCAAGTTCATCAACTTTTCTTAATAAGTTTTTGTTAAATTCAGGTTCTGTTGAAACTTCTTTTACTGGTGCTTCTACAGGTTCATCAAAATTAACAAACATTTTTAATTGGTCTTGAAAAATTCTTGCTGAGTAAGCAACAGCATCTTCTGCTGAAATAGAACCGTTTGTTTCAACTTCCATAGTTAATTTATCATAATCTAAAGCTTTACCTTCTCTTGCGGTACTTACAGAATAAGAAACTTTTTTAACTGGACTATATAATGAATCTATAGCTATAAGTCCAAGTGGTGGCTCTTCTGGTTTATTAAGATCTGCGGGAACATAACCTTTTCCAGTGTTTACATTCATTTCCATGTGAAAATTAGTATTTTCATCTAAATTACAAATAACTAATTCTGGATTTAAAATTTCAACATCTGGGACTGAGGTTATATCTGAAGCTTTAATTTCACCTGGGCCTTTAGCATCTAAGATTAATTTTTTTGTACCTTCTGCAGCACATTTTAATGCTAAAGATTTTACGTTCAAAACTATATCAGTTACATCTTCTCGCACACCTTTTATAGATGTAAATTCATGTAAAACTCCATCAATTTGAATTGAAGTTACTGCCGCTCCCCTTATTGAAGATAGAAGTATTCTTCTTAAAGAGTTTCCTAATGTTAAGCCATAACCTTTTTCAAGGGGTTCGGCTACAATAGTAGCATGAGTCAAATCATCGCTTATTTTGACATCAAGTTTTGCTGGTTTGATTAATGACTTCCAATTTTTTACATTAACATTTTCCAATTCCATTAAACTCTCCTTTTTTTTGGTGGTCTTGTACCGTTATGTGGCATCGGTGTTGTGTCTTTAATTGATAAAATTCTAAAACCTCTTGCTTGTAAAGCTCGTAGTGCTGTTTCTCTTCCTGAGCCAGGACCTTTAACTTCTACAGATAAAGTTTTCATTCCAAACTCTAAAGCTTTGGAAGCAGCAGCGTCTGCTGCTATTTGGGCAGCATATGGTGTTGATTTCCTTGAACCCTTAAATCCTTTTTGTCCT